>JALYHG010000287.1 GCA_030776725.1 Actinomycetota bacterium | reverse complement strand
GCTGTCCGCGAGGAACGAGAGCTGGTCCAGGCCTGAAGCCAGCCGATCGGCTGATGCGCTAGATCGGTTCGCGCGCCGCACGCAACGCGACCACCAGGGCCGCCACCGCCGGTGCCATGAGCAGCAGTGCCAGCGCCGACGCCACCTGCGGATCCGGGCCGACGAACGGCACGAGCACCAGCGGGAGCATCGGCAGCCCGCCGCCGACGGCGAGACTGCTTCCGTACTGGCTCCAGGACACCATGAAGCCCAACAGCGCCGCGGGGGCGAGCGACGGCATCACCGCAGGAACGGTCACCAGGAGGACGCGGCGGACCGGCCCCGCACCGAGGCTACGCGCCGCATCCTCCAGCGCCTCGACGCGAGCGCCGAAGCCGGGGGCGAGGAGCAGCACGACGTAGGGCAGCACGTAGGGGAGGTGCGCCAAGGCGACCCCCAACAGGCGATCAGCCAGGCCGATCCGGATGAACCAGGTCGCCAGGCCCGTCCCGACCGCGTACTGGGGGACGAGCAGCGGCAGGGCGATCAACGTCAGGGTGGCGACCGGGCGGGGGGCCCGGCCCTCGCCGAGCGCCCGGGCGGCGGGCCAGCCGACGATGACCGCCACCGCCGTCACCGCGAGCGCGACCAGCAGCGAGTTGTGCAGTGCCTGGCCCGCGCCCGCGCCGGGCGACATCGCGTAGTCCCAGCCGCGCAGCCCCCACTCCTGAGGGACGACCGCGGGGAAGCGCCACCGGTTGGCGAACACGCGCACCGGTAGCGCCAGGAACGGTGTGACGTACGCGATCACGACGACGGCCGTCACACCGCGGACGAGGCGTGGCGACAGCCGCACCTCAGCCACGCCAACGACGCACCGGGCGGACCGCCACGACAGCCAGCGCGACGGTCGCGGCCGCGATCGTCAGCAGGCTGGCGGCCGCACGGGCATGCCCCGTGAGGTCCACGGTCTGCGTCTCCCGCAGCGCGTACACCGCCACCATGGGGGGGTAGGTCGGTCCCACGAGCAGCGGCACCTCGAAGGCTCCCAGGACGAACGCCGCGACGATCAGGGAGCCCACGGCGAGCGGCATGCGGATCTGCGGCCACACCACCCAGCGCAGCCGCTGCCAAGGGCTGGCTCCCGTCACGGCGGCGGCCTCGGTCAGGTCGTCGACCCCGCGCCCCCACACGGCGAGGACCAGCAGCGCCAGGAACGGCACCTCCTTGTAGACGTACACCAGGACGACCCCCAAGCCGGCCCGGTCGCGGACCAGGGTCCACGGCAGCACGCCGAGGCGCTCGATCAGCCCGCCCGCTCCGAGCCACACGACCGCTACCACGGCGATCAGGAGGTGGGGCATGGGAACCGGGAGTGCGAAGAGGGCGCGGAGGAACGTGCGGTGATGCCGCAGCAACGCCGCGAACCCCACGGCGAGGATCGCAGAGACGAGCGTGGCGGCAACCGCGGTCCGGAACGTGAACCCGAGCGCGTCGTGGAAGGCGCCGTCGGCGAGCACCGTCCGCCAGGCGTCGAGGGTCACTTCCCCGTCGGGTCGCGGCTGCACGCTCGTGACGGCCCCTCCGGCGAGGGCCCCCCCGAACAGCACCACGACGACGAACGCGGCCGGTCCGCTGCCACCCGCCCACGCGAGACGGGCGCCGCTTGACGCCATCAGCGCCCGCCCGATGCCATGATCCTCGTGTGTTCGACCGTCACCTGCGCGCCATGGCTGCGCCGATCGAGCGCGCGATCGCGCGTCCGCTGGTGCGGGCCGGGTTCACCGGCGACCGGCTCACCGCGTTCGGCCTGGTCGTCGGGTTGGGCGCCTGCGTGGCTGCGGGGTTCGCCCGCTGGTGGCTGGCGCTCGTCCTGTGGCTCCTCAACCGTGCGGTGGACGGTGTGGACGGCCACGTGGCCCGTGCCCGCGGCGGCGCAAACGAGCGGGGCGGGTTCCTCGACGTCATGGCGGACTTCGTGGTGTACGGCGGGTTCGTGGTCGGGGTGGCGGCGGCGCTGCCTGAGGCCCGCCTTGCCTGCGTCGTGCTCCTCGCGACCTACTACGTGAACGGCAGCGCGTTCCTGGCCCTCTCCTCGCTGGCCGAACGACGCGCCCGCGAGCACCCCGACGAGCGGTCGCTGCACTTCGTGGGCGGCGTCGCGGAGGGCGCGGAGACCATCGTCGTCCACAGCCTGTTCTGCCTCTTCCCGCAGTGGGTGGCTCCGCTCGCGTGGGGGTTCGCCATCGCGGTCGGGATCACGGCGCTCCAGCGCGTCACGTGGGGCATGCGCATGCTGGGCGCCGGGTGAGGACCGCACGCGCCGCATCATGGCCGTTCGACCGCCCGCAGCAGACGCAGCACCGGGCGAGTCACGCGACGCACCCGTTCGCTCAGCCACTCGTCGCGCACATGCTCGATCGCCGCCCACCGGGCTCCCTCGCTGAACGTGGGGTAGGGATGGACGGTCTGGGAGATGTCTTGGATGGTGGCGCCCTGCCGCATGAAGGTCGCTATGCCTGCGACGGTCTCACCGCCCCAGGGGGCCGCCACCGTCGCTCCGACCAACCGGCCGCGCGGGTCCGCGACCAGCTTCACGAAGCCGTACGCCCGTCCCGCGCACACCGCCCGGTCCAGCTCGGCACAGTCGAAGCGCCGCACGATGGCGGACTGCCCCCACCGGTCGCGGGCCTGCTTCTCCGTGCGTCCCACGCGGCCCACCTCCGGGTCGGTGAACGTGACCCACGGCACGTCCGCGTAGGAGGCCTTGCGCCGCAGATGGAACAGGGCGTTGGTCACGACCAGGCCGGCCTGGTAGGCGGCGACATGGGTGAACGGCGGACCGCCGGTGACGTCGCCTGCGGCGTAGATCCCCCGTCCGGTGGTGCGCAGGGTGTCGTCCACGGCGACGCTGCCGTCGTCGGCCGTCTCCACCCCGACGCTGTCGAGCTCCAGCCCGTCGACGTCCGCTTGGCGACCGACCGCGACGAGCAGACGGTCGAACGGGACCGCCCCCGCCCGGCCGTCCTGGTGGATCTCCAGGCGGTGCTCGCCGCCGTCGTGGTCGATGCCGGTTGCGCGTGCGCCCAGGCGGACGTCGACGCTCTCGGAGCGGAGCCGCTCGGCAACCAGCCGGCTCGCCTCGGGATCCTCCCGTCGCAGCAGCCGGTCGGTCATCTCCACGATCGTGACCCGGGCGCCGAGACGGGCGAACGCCTGGCCCAGCTCGCAACCGGTCGGTCCACCACCGAGGACCACGAGGCGGCTCGGGAGTTCGGCGATGTCCCACACGTCGTCGGTCGTGAGCACGTTCGCCCGGTCGATGCCGTCGAGCGGGGGGACGACCGGGGTGGCGCCAGTCGCGACCAGGGCACGGCGGTAGCGCAGGATGCGCTCGCCCACCACGACCCGCCCTGGTCCCGCGAACCGGGCGTGTCCGTGGATGACCTCCACTCCCTCGTCCCGGAGCCGCTCCGGGGAGTCGTGCGGGGCGAGCCGCTCGCGGGCGGCGTGCACTCGCGCCATCACCCGTCCGAAGTCGATCTGCGGCTCGACCGGATCGAGGCCCACCGCGTCTGCGCCGCGCATGCGGTGGGCCAGATCGGCTGCGGCGATGAGGCTCTTGCTGGGCACGCAGCCCGTCCACAGGCACTCGCCGCCGGTCCGGTCGCGTTCGATCAGGGCGACGCGCGCCCCGACCCCTGCGGCACCGACCGCGGCGACGAGCCCGGCAGTGCCCCCGCCGATGACCACCAACCCGTACCGCGTCGTCACGTCGCCGTCCGTCCCGTCGCGGGATGCCCTTCCCGACCCGGACCGGGATCGATCTGCTCGGGGATGCGCCACAGATGCGCCTTCGGCAGGTCGACGCGGACGGTCGCGCCCGTGGTCGGCGCCTGATCCGGCGGCAGAAGGGCAGAAAGTTGCTGCCCCCCGACCGCCAGCACCACCCGACTGTGGCCGCCCGTGTAATCGCTGGCCACGACCTCTCCGGGCAGCGGGGCATCGGGGCACAGCCGGACGTGCTCGGGGCGGATGGCGAACGCGGCCTGCCCGTCCGGCGCAGCCACCTCGACGTTCCCGACGTCCAGGTGGAGGCGTCCAGCGGTGACCGCACCCCGCAGCACGTTGGCGCCGAGGAACCGGGCTGCCTGGACGGTGTGTGGCTGCTCGAACAGCGTCCGCGGTGGTGCCTGCTGCACCACGCGACCGGCGAGGAGCAGCGCGAGTTCGTCGCCGAGCTCCGCCGCCTCCGCCCGGTCGTGGGTCACGTAGACGGTGGTCAGCGACCGTTCGCGCTGGACGGCGCGTACGAGGCCGCGCAGCCCCTCGCGCCGCTCGGGGTCCACGGCCGACAGGGGTTCGTCGAGCAGCAGCAGGTCGGGCTCGGCGCACAGCGCCCGGGCGAGCGCGACGCGCTGGGCCTCGCCGCCCGACAGTCCCCGTGGGCGCCGGTCGGCCAGCTGCGCGATGCCCACTTCGTCGAGCAGTTCCCGGGCGCGGTGACGCCGCTGGGCGCGGCCGGCCCCCTGTGCCCGCAGCGGGAACGCCACGTTCTCGGTGACGGAGAGGTTGGGGAACAGGCGCGGTTCCTGGAACACCATCGCGATGCCCCGACGATGGGCTGGCACTGTCCGGAGGTCTCGGTGCCCCAGCCTTATCTCGCCCGCCTCGATCGGCTGCAATCCGGAAACCGCGCGCAGCAGCGTGGTCTTCCCGACACCGGACGGTCCGAGGAGCACCGCCATCCGTCCGGCCGGTACCTCGAGATCGACGTCCTCGAGCACGCTCGTACCGCCCGGCGCCACGACCAGCCCGCGACAGCGCAGATCCGGCGTCGGCACCGCTATCGCAGCACCACCTCTTCCCAGCGGTCCTCGATCTCGGGCACGCGCTGGGCGGGGAACTCACGCAGTCCCTCGCCGAACTCCTCTCTGGACAACAGGTAGGGGCTTTGGGTCCGCTGCGCGAAGCGCGACCGCTGCTCCTCGGGGAGGCGCGAGACGTCGAGCACGGTGGGGATGCCGAGGACGTCCGGATCCGCCTTGAGGGCCTGGAGGTCGGGGCGCAGCAGCAGGTCCGCCACGACCAGCGCACCCGCCCGGCGCCCTGCGTTGTAGGGGATCGTCACGTAGCTGGTGTTGCGCAGGGCCCCCGTCTCGAAGACGAACGGTCGCGCGCTGTCGGGGAAGGTCCCGTTGGCCACCGCCGTCTCCACGAACGCCGGGTCGTAGCTCATGGCGAAGTCGGCCTGCCCGTCCCCGAACAGGCGGTTGAGCTCCGCCTCGTTGGAGGGGAAGGCCTCCCCCTCGCGCCACTGCAGCGGCTTGAGCTCCTGCAGGAGGCGGAAGGCCTCGTCGTCGCCGAGAGCCTGGATGGCCTGACGGACGAACGCCGACCCCGTGAAGTCGGGCGGGGCGGGGTACGTGACGCGGCCAGGGTTCGCTCGGGCGTACTCGAGCAGTTCTTCGTAGCTGCCGGGCGGCCTCGGCGTCCGCTGCTGGTCGTGGGCGAAGACGAACACCGCGCGACTCCACGGCGACTCCTCGCCGTCGACCGGAACGCCGAAGTCGGTGTTGATCGTGGGGTCGTCCCAGTCGACGAACTCGGCGTTGGGCAGGTCGCGTGCCCAGTCCTCGAGCCACAGGTTGGCCTCCTTGCCCTGCGCGAAGTTCTCCCCGTTGATCCAGATGAGGTCGACACTGCCACCCTCTTCCCTGCCGGCGCGCTTCTCGGCCACCACCCGCTGCACTGCGTCGGCGGTGTCGTCGACGGGCACGCGATCGAGCGCGACGCCCAGTCCCTCGGCGGCGGGCACCACGTGCTCGTCGATGTAGCGGTTCACCCGCTCGTCCCCACCGAACAGCCACCACCGGACGCGCTGTCTCTCCGCTTCCCGCAGGGTGGCTTCCCAGTCGCCAGCAGCCGTCGCGGGGGACGTGGGACTGGCCTCGAGCGCCCCGGTCGTCTGTTCACCGCCCCCGCAGGCGGTGACGAGAACAGCGGTGAGGACCAGCGGAATCCCACGTGCAGTCGCGGTCAACCGCAGCGCCTGCCTTTTCATCGCGTGCCTGCCGCTCTCTCTTCAGTCCCGTCTGGACCGGTGCTCTCCGTTTGGCCCTCGTCGGGGACCTCCGGGGGGCCCGCGCCGCGCCGGCGGAGGTAACGGTTGAAGAACGGCCCGCCAATCACGAGGACGATGAGCAGGCTGACGGCGGCGATGAACTCGGGGGCGGTGGGGTCGTCGAACGACCCACCCAGGGCGGCGTAGGCGAACGCCCCCGGGACGATGCCGACCATGGTCGCCAGGAGGTAGTCACGCGTCCGCAAACCCGTGACACCGGCCAGATAGTTCAGCGCGTTGAAGGGGACGACCGGGAAGAGCCGCAGGTAGAGGACCGCGAGGAACCCTCGGCGCTCCAGCCACCGGTCCAGCCGCCCGAGGCGCTTGCCCGCCATCCGCTCCACCTGGTCCCGACCGAGGCGTCGGCCCACCGCGAAGGCGGCGGCGGCGCCGAGCGACGCCCCGACCACCGCGAGCGCCGTCCCCGCCGCCGTCCCGAACAGCACACCCCCCGCGATCGTCAGGACCGCGCCCGGCACCAGCAGCACGGTGAGACCGGCGTAGAGCACGACGTAGACCAGCGGTGCCGCCATACCCGCCGACTCCACGAACCGCTGCACCCCCTCGCGGCTGGGCCCGCCGATCAGCAGCACCGCCGCGCCGCCGCCCGCGAGCAGCACGACCAGCAGCGCGAAGCGGAAGCGAGGGGACGACACGAGACGCACGAGCCGCCCGGCGGGCCGCGCGTCGGCTGTTGATCCCTCCTCTGCCACCGCCTCCCTCCGGGCGCCGGCTGTCCAGGAAAGCGACCATAGGCAAGGGTGCGATAGGTGCACCGCGCAACTAAATGCACCGCGCATCTACTCCCATGGCTGGCCAGTGCCTACCGTTGGCAACGTAGGTTGTTGCCAAACCTTTCGAGCAGGCACTCGAGGTGAAGAGGAGGGGTATACGCCATGAGGGATGCGGCGACACACCGGTCCGACCTCGCCATCGACGAACGCGGCATGTCACGGCTCTCGATCGGCCTCTGGATCGCGCTGGCGGGGGCGGTGCTGCAGTTCACGGCACTCGGCTCCGACTTCTACACCTGGGACGACAACATCAAGGACGCGTGGTTCGGCGTGCCGCACGTGTCGGCGCTGTTGCTGGCGTCGGCGCTCACCTCGGTCACGCTCACGGGGCTGTCGGCAGCGAACCGCCAGCCGGTGCGCGGTCGCTGGGTCGGCGGCCTGATCGCGGTGGTCGGCCTGGTCGCCATGCTGCACACC
>JALYHG010000286.1 GCA_030776725.1 Actinomycetota bacterium | reverse complement strand
CCCCAGCGGCTCCCGCCTTGACCAGCTGGCGCGGCTTGCCGCGCGCGCGGGCGCCGCGCGCCTGCCGGGCGCACCGTGGGCACTTCTGCCCGACGGGGGTGGCGACGGCACAGCGGTGGCAGACCGGATCACCGCACGCCGAGCAGGCCAGGCGGGTCTCCTCGCCCGGGTGGCGGGTGCAGGTGGTCGTGGGCATGGCCGGCTCGAGCACGAACGGTGCGGCAGCAGAGGCCGCAGCGTACCGGTGGACGTCACCGTCGATCTCGGGCTGTCCGTCACCGGGCGGTGACGGGAAGGCCGGGCCGGAGCGACGGGTTACGCTGCACCGAACGAGGTCTGGGAGGAGGACATCGGATGGCCGGCGACGGATCCCGTGACGTCTCCCAGACCCGCGACGTCATCATCATCGGGGGTGGTCCGGCCGGGTTGACGGCCGCGCTGTACGCCGCCCGCGGCAACCTGAGGCCGCTGGTGATCGAAGGTGTCCAGGCGGGAGGCCCCACCGGCGGGCAGCTGACGTTGACCACGGACGTCGAGAACTACCCGGGCTTCCCCCAGGGGATCGACGGTCCGAAGCTCGTCCAAGACATGCGCGCCCAGGCGGAGCGGTTCGGCGCCAGCTACCTCACCGACGACGCCTCTGAGGTCGACCTGTCACGGCGGCCGTTCCGGGTCGTCGTCAACGACGGGGTGTTCTTCGCCCGCGTCGTCATCGTCGCGACCGGCGCGCGCCCCAAACGGCTGAACGTCCCCGGCGAGGACCGGCTGTGGGGAGCGGGTGTCTCGGCCTGCGCGACGTGTGACGGGTTCTTCTTCCGCGACCAGCACGTCGTCGTGGTCGGAGGTGGCGACTCCGCCATGGAGGAAGCCACGTTCCTGGCGAAGTTCGCCGAGAGGGTGACGGTGATCCACCGTCGTGACGAGCTGCGCGCCTCGAAGGTGATGGCCGAACGCGCCTTCAAGAACGACCGCGTCGATTTCCTGTGGAGCACCACGGTGCAGGAGGTCCTCGGCGACGGCACCGTGTCCGGGGTGCGACTCGAGGACACCACCACCGGAGACCAGCACGAGTTCGGGTGCCAAGGCGTGTTCCTCGCCATCGGCCACATCCCCAACACGTCGTTGTTCGAGGGCCAGCTCGACATGGATCCAGGCGGTTACCTCCTCGTCGACGAACCGAGCACCGCCACCAGCGTCTCGGGCGTGTTCGCCTGCGGCGACGCGGTGGACGCCGTGTACCGGCAGGCGGTCACGGCTGCCGGCACCGGGTGCCGCGCCGCGATCGACGCGGAGCGCTACCTGGCCGCCCTCGAGTGAACAGCGCCGGGGCGGAATGGTGCCGTGGACGGTCGTGTTGACTGGCGCAGACGACAAGGAGCGAACGTATGGCGACGACGGCGGTGACCACCGCTGAGTGGACGGCGGAGGTCCTCGAGGCCGACCGGCCGGTGCTGGTCGACTTCTGGGCCGAGTGGTGCGGCCCGTGCCGGATCATCGCACCGATCGTGGACGAGATCGGCACGGAGCACAGCGACACCCTGAAGGTGGTCAAGCTCAACGTCGACGAGAACCCGCAGGTCGCCCGCCAGTACGGCGTGATGTCGATCCCGACGCTGATCGTGTTCCAGGACGGGCAGATCGCCAAGCGCCTGGTCGGAGCCAAAGGCAAGCAGGCCCTCCTCGGAGACCTGCAGGAGTTCATCGCCTGACCGTGGCGGCGCCCGCCCCCCACCGGTCGTCGCCACGTTGGACGGTCGGCATCGCTGACGCGATCGCAGTGACCGTAGGCTGCGCAGGATGGAAACCATCGGACGCCACGCCGCCGGCCCGGCGGTGCGTGACATCCAGCTGCGCCTGGTGGACCTCGGCTACTCGTGCAGCGACGACGAACCAGCGGAGTTCGGCCCGGGCACCGAGGCGGCGGTGCGCGCGTTCCAGCAGCAGCGCGGCCTGACCGCCGACGGGCTGGTCGGTCCCGACACCTGGCGGGCGCTGGTCGAGGCCGGACGGAGCCTCGGCGACCGCCGCTTGTACCTCACCGACCCGATGCTCCGCGGCGACGACGTCAAGGAGCTGCAGCGGCGGCTGAACCGGCTGGGTTTCGACGCCGGGTACGAGGACGGGGTGTTCGGTCCGCAGACCGCCGAGGCGGTCCGCGACTTCGAGCTCAACGCGGGGCTCCGCGTCGACGGTATCGCCGGTCGTGAGGTCATCGAGGCGGTGCGACGCCTGCACCGCCAGCACCAGTCCGCTCCCGCAGCCACCGTCCGGGAGCGGGAGGCGCTGCGGCGGGCGCCCCGCCGCCCGTCGCTGGCCGGGGCGCGGATCCTGGTCGACCCCGGGCACGGTCCCGACGAGCCCGGGTTCGAAGGGCACGGTGGGGTCCGTGAGCACCACATCAGCTGGCAGATCGCCAACCGGCTCGCAGGGCGCCTGCTGGCCCGCGGGGTGAGCGTCACCCTGTCACGGGGCCCGCGAACGACCCCGTCGAAATCCGAGCGTGCCCGGCTGGCCAACGACGAGCAGGTCGACCTGATCCTGTCGATCCACCTCAACGGGGCGGACTCGGACGCCGCTCACGGCACCGCCGCGTACTACTTCGGCGACGGGGAGTTCGAGTCGGAAGCCGGCCGAGAACTGGCGGAGTTGGCGGTCGGCGCGATCGTCGAGCAGATCGGGACGCTGCACTGCCGCTGCCATCCGTCGGCGTCAGCGCTGCTGCGCGAGTCGCGAGCTCCTGCCGTGATCATCGAGCCGGGGTTCCTCACCCATCCGCAGGAAGGACGGCGCCTGGAGCAACCGCGCTTCCAGGACGGCATCGCCGAAGCGCTCACCGAGGCGGTCACGACCTTCCTGACCGACCAGCGGGCGTGGGCCGCCGCGGGATGACCGCGAGCCAGCGTGGCGCGGCCGTGACCGACCAGCGCTCGGCTCGTCATGGTGCTCTTGGTCGCGAACGGGCGGCGGGTCGAACCGAGGGAACTCCCGAAGTGCTTCGAGACGTGGCCGCAGCCCGCGGGCGGTGTCGCTTGGCAGGCTGCGGGTAACCCGGAGGGACTGCAGCTCTCGAGCGCAGCCCGCGCGAGTTCGACGCGCGGCATGGTTACAGGTTGGGGGGTTGGACCCGGAGGGTCAGGTGGGTGGTGGTCGGATGATGTGTCGCTGGTCGGGGGTGGTGAAGGTGACGGTGTTGTCGGGGTTCCACCGGGCCTTCCAGCCGCCTTCGTGGACGAGCTGGTGGCAGTGGTAGCACAGCAGCACGAGGTTGTTGAGGTCGGTTGGGCCCAGGTCGGTCCACCGCACGCAGTGGTGGGCGACGCACAGGTGGGCGGGCGCCCCGCAGCCGCGGCAGGCTTTGTCGCGCACGAGCAGGCAGTCGCGCTGGGCGATGGTCGGGTCGCGGGTGGTGCGCCCAACATCGATCGGGACCGACGCGCCAGCGAGCACGACCGGGACGAGGTTGGCGTCGCAGGCCAGCCGGCGGGCGGTCTCGGCGCAGATCGGGCCGGTGTGGCCCAGGCGGGCGTTGGCCGGGGCGCCGGCGGCCTTGCGCAGGGTGGCCAGGT
>JALYHG010000285.1 GCA_030776725.1 Actinomycetota bacterium | reverse complement strand
AACGCGGCCTGGCCTCGTGCACGGTCGAGCTGGCCGACTGAACGGAGGGGCGATGGCCGAGTCGCTGCGCGGCCGGCTGCTGGTGGCGACGCCGACGCTCATCGACCCCAACTTCCACCTGACCGTGATCTTCCTGCTGCAGCACGACGACGAGAACGGTGCTGTGGGCGTCGTCGTGAACAGGCCCAGCGACGTGCCGGTCATGACGGCCCTCCCGCCGTGGGCGGCCCTGGCCGACGCGCCACCGGTGGTCTTCCTCGGCGGTCCGGTGAACCACGGAGCGGCGATCGCCCTCGCCCGGCGGCGCAGCGGCGCGTCCCCGGCCGGGTGGGAACCCGTCCTGGACGAGGTCGGTGTCGTCGACCTCAGCGGCGATCCCGACGCAGTGCATGCTGATCTGCAGGATCTGCGGGTCTTCACCGGGTACGCAGGCTGGGGAGCCGAACAGCTGGAGGAGGAGATTGCCGCCGGCTCCTGGTTCGTGGTGGAGGCCCACCCCAGTGACCCGTTCGTCGACGAGCCTGCCGCCCTCTGGCGGCGGGTCCTCACGCGCCAGGGCGGGGTCTTCCGCACCGTCACGGACGATCCGTCCCGGAACTGATAGCGGCATGGCGGTCCAGGTGGCGGGACCCGCGCAGCCCTCGGACGGGGTGCGTCAGGTGCCGAGGCGCTCGAGCAGCACATCGGCGGCCGCCAGACCGGACAGGGCAGCACCCTCGACGCGCGGTCCGTGGAAAGCGTCGCCAGCGAAGACCAGCGGCGGCGCATCCTCGACGACGAGAGAGCGTTCCGGGTAGGGCTCAACCGGTGTCGCGTACCGCCAACGGTGCGTGGCGTGGACCCGTACCGGCCGGCCCAGCAGCGGTTCCGCCGCCGCGGCCAGGGCCCCGGCCCAAGATGCGGCGTCGGCGTCGAGGTGTTCACGGCTGAACTGCGGGCCGGCGTGGATGGTCACCGTCGGGATGGGCGAGATGTCCTTGCGATGGTTGTCACCCAGCCACGACACCGGGTCGCCGTCGCCGTACCACGCCCCGGCCTCGGGCAGCTCACTGCGACCGTTGAACACCCCGAGGACACACAGCGAGGGCTCGTACCGCAGTGCCCGCAGGTCCTCGGCGGCCGCTGCGGGGAGCCGGACGCCGCCGGCGTCGAGCAGCGCCAGCGATTCCGGCACGGGAGCCGTCAGCAGCGCGGCGTCGCTGGAGATGGTCGTGGCATCGGCGGTCTCGGCTCGCCACCGGTCGCCGTCACGGATCAGGCGAGCGACCGGCGCGCAGGTGCGGACGTCGAGGCTGCCCGCGAGGTGGTCGGCGATCGCCGACATCGCGGGGTGTCCGCGGTGGTGCGGTTCGTGGCGGCGTGGGTCGTCCGGGCCGTGGTAGGGCGGGTCCGGTGGCGGCAGACCCCGGAACCAGGTCCGCACCACCCCGGCGGCCCGCAGATCGTCCACGAGCGTGACGAACGGTTCCTCGCGGGCGGTGAAATGCTGCGCCCCCACGTCCCACACCCCGCCCATCTCCCGGCGGGTCGCCAGGCGCCCACCGGGTTGCGAACCCGCGTCGAGGACGGTGACGGAGAGTCCAGCGTCGCGCAGTCGCCGTGCGGCGAGCAGCCCTGCCAGGCCCCCGCCGACGACGACGCACGACGTCACCCGCCCCGCCCCCACGCCCCGCTGGGCTGCTCGGTGGCGGGCCGGGCGACGTCACGACCGACCAGGTCAGCGAAGCGGACGATGTCCTGACGAAGCTGCACCAGGTCGTCGCGGATCAGAGCCTGCGGTCCGTCACACAGTGCGACCTCGGGGCGAGGGTGCACGTCGACGATGACCCCATCCGCCCCGACGGCGATCGCGGCCCGTGCCAAGGGCAAGACGAGGTCGCGTTTCCCCCCGGAGTGGGACGGGTCGACGATCACCGGCAGGTGCGTCAGCGACTGGGCCACCGGGACGGACGACACGTCGAGCGTGTTGCGGGTGGCGGTCTCGAACGTCCGGATGCCCCGTTCACACAGGACGATCTGCAGGTTGCCGGTGTGCGCGATGTACTCGGCCGCCATGATCCACTCTTCGATCGTGGCGGTCATCCCACGCTTCAAGAGCACGGGCTTGTTGGACAACCCGGCCTCCTTCAGCAGCTGGAAGTTCTGCATGTTGCGGGTGCCGATCTGGAGCATGTCGGCCTTGTCGGCAACGACCTCCACATCGCGGGGCGTGACCACCTCGGTGACGTAGGGCACGCCGAGCTCGCGTGACACGTCCTTGAGGATGTCGAGGCCCTTCTCGCCCAGGCCCTGGAACGAGTAGGGAGACGTGCGTGGCTTGTACGCCCCGCCGCGGAGGATCGCCGCCCCGGCGTCGTGCGCCATGCGGGCCGCTGTCCGCGTCTGCTCCTCGGTCTCGACCGCGCACGGCCCGGCGATCAGCGTGAACGTGTCCCGGCCGATCGGGGCGTCGCCGACCATCACGGTCGACGGTCGGGGATGGGTCTCGATGCTGACCAGCTTGTACGGCTTCGAGACGCGGATGACGTCCTCCACGCCCGGGAACGCGTGCAAGGGCAGCTCAGCGAACTGGCTGAGGTCCCCCACCAGCCCCACGATGGTCTGGTGCTTGCCGCGGCTGACGAACGCGTCGCCACCGACCTCGCTGACCGCGGCGACCACGTTGGCCACGTCCTCGTCGGTCGCGGTGGCGCGCATCACGACCACCATGGTGTCCTCCCTTGATCTCGTGCTCGTCACCTGGTGGCCCCTCGACCGGAACCACAGAGCCCCGGGCTTCAAGCCCGGGGCTCGCTCGTGCTCGCGTTCAGCGTCTGTCGAGCTGGCCCCGCGGCCAGGAGCCAGTGAACCAGAAGCCGTACCGCGTGCGGGATCGCATGCCCCGGAGGGTAGTCGAGACCTCGCCGTGTGCGCGAACCGCACGTCGTCGGGTTCCCACCGTCGGTGTGTACCCTGCGCGCAGGTCCGGCGGGGGAACGATGGGCGGGCGCGAGGTCACCGGTGCGGCACAGATGACGTGCCCGTCGTGCTCGGCACCCGTCGCAGTCGATGCCAGGTTCTGTCCCTTCTGCGGACAGCGCCTGCACCGACCCGCCCAGGCCCGGACGGCCTCGGCGGCCACCGACCCGCCGGTCACGCTCGGGGGCGACGACCGTGCCGAGGAGCGACCATCCGCACCTGCTGGGCCGGTCCTCGCGACGTGCCGCCGGTGCGGGGCGGCCAACAGCTCCACGCGGGACGTGTGCGGGCGGTGCGGTGCCGACCTCGACTCGGGTGAGCTGGCAGACAGCCTCGTTGCCGCGGGGACAGGTGCGGTCGCTGGCGATGACATCAGCGCCGCGGCCTCCCCGTCGCGGGTCGGCCGGGTGGTCCTGGTCGTGCTGATCGGGGCGCTGATCGGCACGCTGATCGGCGCCTTCATCTACCGGCAGGTCGGCCTGGATGTGGAATCCAGCCGCGGGCTGCCGTTGTTCGACGCGTCCCTGTACCCCGACGATCCCGTCGCGCTCGAGATCGCCGGGATCAGCGCGACCTCATCGACGGACACGGCCAGGTTCCTGGTCGACGGGGATCCGTCCACCACGTGGCAGAGCGCTGGTGTGGGCAGCCGGATCCAGCTGCGCCTGTCCGGACGTGCGTGGATCGCCGCGCTGGTCGTGCGCAACGGCGACCAGCGTGACGACGACGCGTTCGCGGCGGCCGGGCGAGCGGCGCAGGTCCGGGTGTCGGTCGACGACGACGCCGTCTTCGAGGTCAGCCTCCACGACCTCGCCGGTGACCAGCAGGTCACCTTCCCGCAGCCGGTGTTCGGCCGTCTCGTCACACTCGAGGTCGTCGGCAGCTTCCCCGGGGAGCGGTCCCCACAGGTTGCACTGAGCGACGTGATGCTGCGGGGTTGGCCGGCGCGCGGTCCCGACCGCGGAGCCGCCTGGAAGTGACCGCGGCTGTCCGTCCAGGTCGGTGCACTGCAGGTCACGCGTCGACGCCGATCACCTCCACACGTAGATGGTGACGCGGTCGCCCCGCCGGACGGTGACCCCCGGGTCTGGGTCCTGCTTGGCGACCGTGTCCTTCCGGCCGCCGAACCCGAAGATGCGCTCCTGCTCGCGGACCTCGACGTTCAGCCCCAGCTCCTGCAGGACCCGCACCGCGTCCGAGCGCCGCTTGTCACGCACCTCGGGCATCGGGAACGGCTTGGGCCCCTTGGACACGACCAGCTCGACGCGGTCCTGGCGGTAGGCGGTCGCACCCGGCTTGGGGCGCTGGTCGACCACCACGCCGGCGGGAACCTCGTCGTTGAACACCCGGTCGACCACCACCGGATCGAGGCCTTCCGCGGCGACCGCGGCCGAGGCCTCGCCTTCGCCCTTCTCGACGACGCCGGGGACCGTGATCGGCTGGCGGCCCCGGCTCACGGCCAGCGCCACGCTGGCACCCTCCTTGATCGCGGTCCCCGGGGGCGGGTCGACGGCGATGACCAGGCCCTCGGCCACCTCCTCGTGGTAGGTCTCGTGGACCTCGACCACCAAGTGGAGGTCCTCGAGCGCGGCCTTGGCGTCCGCCGCCGGGACCTTGACGACGTCCGGGACGCCGCCGGGCACATCGGGCGGTCCAGCCGACAGGGTCAGCACCACCGTGGCGCCCCGGCGGGCTTCGCCGTCGGGGTCCTGTCCGGCGACGTGGTCGGCGGGGATGGTGCGGTGGAAGACGCTGTCGTCGTCGATGGCCGGGGCGAAGCCCGACTCTCGGAGCTCTCGGACGGCGTCCTCCCGCGACATCTGCACCACCTCGGGGACCGGCGTGACTGGTGCGACGTAGCGGTCCCAAGCCAGGTACCCGCCAGCGGCGGCCAACGCGAGCAGGACGAGCGCGATGACGGCCCCGCGGACCCACCGCCGACCCCGACCACGACGTTGACGGGGGCGCCGCCGCGGCGCGGGTGGCTCGGAGGGGTCCGTGTCGACCGGTGCGGGCGACGGCACGACCGTGTCGGTCGTTTCGGGGGGGATCACCACCGTCGCTCGGTCGGGATCATGTCCGGTTGCGACGACCTCGCCAGCCGGGACCGCAGCGCGGAGCGCCGCAGCGAACGCCGCCGCATCCGGGTACCGGTCGTCGGCGTCGGGGGCTGTGGCGGTCGCGACCACCTCGTCGAGGGCCGCCGCGGCCTCCACCGTCGCTGACGGTGCCGGGACGGTCTCGCGGGTGTGGCGGACGGCGGTGGCGACGGCGTTGTCGGCGCGGAACGGCGGGTGGCCGACCAGACACTCGTAGGCGACCACACCCAGGGCGTACACGTCGGCGCGCTCGTCGAGCTGCTCGGCGCGGACCGCCTCGGGCGCCAGGTAGTGCGGGGATCCCACCAGCGATCCCGGGGCGAACGTCTGTGTGCTCGCCGCGGCGGCACGAGCCAGTCCGAAGTCGGCGACCTTCACCACGCCGTCGTCGGCGACGAGGATGTTGTCCGGCTTGACGTCGCGGTGTACCAGACCGCGGCGGTGCGCGGCTGCGATCCCCGCCGCGGCAGGGGCCAACACGGCGGTGGTCTCGGCGGGCGAGAGCCGGCCGCGGGCGCGCAGCACCTGCCGCAAGGACAGCCCGTTGACCTCCTCCATCACCAGGAACGCGTCGTCGCCGTCGTGTCCCCAGTCGTAGACGGCGACCACGTTCAGGTGCGACAGACCCGCCGCGACCCGCGCCTCACGCAGGAAGCGGTCGAGGAAGGTGGGGTCGGCGGTGAGGTGGCGGTGCAGGATCTTGATGGCGACGGGACGGTCCAGCACGACGTCCACCCCGCGGTGGACCGTTGCCATGCCGCCGCGCGCGATCTCCTCGACGACGCGGTAGCGACCGCCGAGCGGCGTTGCGGTACTCGAGGGGGGGGACTCCGACACGCCCGGATGATAGGACACTCAACCGCCAGGGCCTCAGAAGCGCGGACCGCCACCGGCGGGCAGTGGCGTACTCTCGAGGCGACATCGGCTGTCGGAGGCACGCGGTGACGCAGGCGGAGACGTTCGCCGAGAGCCTGGTGACGCTGGGCTTCGAGGACGCGGGGACCAGCCGGTGGGGCGGGCGGCAGTGGGTGCTGGAGTTCAACCGCTTCCTGACCTTCAGCGTGCACGACTTCGACGACGAGGTGGTGTTCACCTGGGCGTTCCTGCTCGGGGACTTCTTCCTCGAGCGCGGCATGCAGATCGGGGCGGGGGAGACGACGTTCCAGGAGCTGTACCCGCGCCACGACGTGCGGCTGCGTCCCGACCCCGACGCGGTCCGCAACGAGATCACCCGAACGCTGCGGACGTTGCGGATCGACCTCGGCGACCCCGGACTGTAGCCGTGCCGACCAGCGACGAGCGTCACCAGCCTCTGGTCGACTTCACCTGGGTGCGGCGATGCATCGGTGTGGTCGGCGCCGTCTGGGCGGCGGTCGCGGTGCTCGGCGCGGTGGTCAGCGCCGGGCTGGGCGGTGGCCTGTCGGCCGCGGCGGTCCGGCTCTGGCTCGGTGTGGCGGCGCTGGGCACGGTGGTGAGCGCCGTCGGCCTGGTGGCGTGGTCGGCTCTGGGCGGGATGGTCCGCGCCGGCGACCGTGGCGACCGCCTCGCGGGTGATGACGTTGGCCTGCTCCCGCCGCGCCGG
>JALYHG010000284.1 GCA_030776725.1 Actinomycetota bacterium | reverse complement strand
ACGAGATGCCCAGGTCGTACAGGACGCCCGCTGGGCGCGCGATCCCCAGCTCGTCGAGGACGTCGACGAGCGCGTCGAAGCGCGCCTGGATCAGCTCGGTCGGGGCGTCGATGTCGGACAGCCGCTGGCGCGCGAGCGCCAGCGCGTCAGCGTCACGGTCGATGCCTACGAGCGAGGTGGACAGCCCACGTGCGGTGCGGGCCCGCGTGATCGCGACGGCGTGACCGGCGGCGCCGATCGTGCAGTCGATGATGGGCCCCGGCGGGGCATCGGCGAGCAACCCGACGACCCGGTCGACCATGACGGGGACGTGCGGAGCGTTGGACGCGGCCGTCACGCCGGAGGCCTCCATCACGGCGTGGCCTGCACGGGCAACAGGCGGTCGAGCTCGGCGAACGCTCTCTCCGCGTCGCTGCGGTACGTCTCCCAGGCCCCACGGTCCCAGACCTCGACCTTCTCGTCGGCCCCCACGATCGTCAGGTCGCGGTCGAGGCCGGCGTAGTCCCGCAGCCGGCCAGGGACCGTCACACGGCCCTGCCCGTCGGGGCTGTCCTGATGGGCACCGGCGAGGAACACCCGCAGGTACGCACGCGCGCGCTGATCGTCACGCGGCAGTGCGCGCAACTCCTCCACGCGCCGCTCGAAGGTGGCGGCGGGGTAGATGTCGATGCAGCGGTCCTGCCCGGGCACGAACACCAACCCCCCGGCGAGCCGGTCGCGGAAGCGGGCCGGCAGGATGACGCGACCCTTGGCGTCCAGCGTGTGCTGGTGTTCGCCGAGGAACACGTCGTCGCCTCCACGTCCACTGCCTGCCCGGCTGTCGCCGACATCAACGGCCGCCCGCGATGCCGACAGGCCCAGGTCCCTCCACTTCGCACCACCATACGCCCCTGCGCTGTGTGGCGTCAACGGACCCCGTGCGAGTTCTCCCCTACGAGGCGCGTGCTGGGGCGATCTCCCCGGGATGTGCCGCCGCGGTTGGGTAGGGCCGCACGTCGTCTCGGTCCGACCTGCGCGGCGACAACGACCTCACGTGCCACAACAGCAACGACCATCACACGCTCACGGCCGTTGGTGGAGGGAAGTGGAGGGCTACCGGCCGCCGACGGAGAGCGCGGCGTCCCACCGCGCCCCGAGGTACGGCTGGAGGTAGGGTCGCCAGTCGTGGCCCAGGCGCCCAGCGCGGACCACCAGCCAGAACGCCGGTGGCGGAGCCTTCGGTGCGACGGCGAGCTCCAGGCCGGCCTCGGCCGGGGTGCGGTCCTGCTTGGTGGCGTTGCAGCGGCGGCAGGCCGCCACCACGTTCTCCCAGCGGTGCTCACCCCCCCGCGAGCGCGGGACCACGTGGTCGACGTCCTCCGCCGGCGCGTGGCAGTACTGGCAGCGGCCGCCGTCGCGGAGGAACACCGCGCGACGGGACAGCCCGGCGTGGGCCCGCCGCGGCACGTGCACGTACCGGGTGAGGCGGACGACGGTCGGGGCGCGCAGCGCCAGCCTCTCGGAGCGGAACCACGCCCCGTCTTCGTGGACGACCTCGGCCTTACTGGTCAGCACCAGCACCACCGCGCGGCGGGCGGAGACCACCGCCAGAGGCTCCATGGAGGCGTTCAGGACCAGGGTCGGTCGTGGCGAGGTGGTCCGCCCATGGCAACCGCCAGCGGCACCGGATGTCCGGCCGTGGTCCCTCGTGCGGGCAGCGTCGTCCACGCTGGGGAGTGTACGCCCCGTCCACTGGCGCACCGCGTTGCAGCGCGGATCCGGTGAAGCGCGGCGCGCCGGCATCACACCGTCTCGGCACGGGAAGACATCGCCCCCGCCGCTACCATCGCCGCGCCGCCGACCACCGGCGGCCAGGAGGCACCGTGGCCAAGGCGGCCAACGCCATGACCGGTTCCGGGACGCGGCTGGACCTCGTCCCGCTGGCGTCGACGCTGGCCGCGATCGAAGACAACGTCCGTTCAGTGATCGAGGGCAAGCCCGCGGTCGTCCGTCTGGCGATCGTCGCGCTCCTGGCCGAGGGTCACATCCTGATCGAGGACGTACCCGGAGTCGGGAAGACGCTGTTGGCCAAGGCGCTCGCACGCTCCATCGACTGCTCGGTGCAGCGCGTGCAGTTCACCCCCGACCTGTTGCCGTCCGACGTCACCGGGGTCACCGTCTACAGCCCCGACACCGGACAGTTCGAGTTCAAGCCGGGCCCGATCTTCGCCAACGTGGTGCTCGGTGACGAGATCAACCGGGCCGGACCCAAGACGCAGTCCGCGCTCCTGGAGGCGATGGAGGAGCGCACCGTCACCGTCGACGGGGTGACCTACGCGCTTGGGGTGCCGTTCCTGGTGATGGCGACCCAGAACCCGATCGAGCTCGACGGCACCTACCCGCTGCCCGAGGCTCAACGCGACCGCTTCATGATGCGCCTCGCGATCGGCTACCCCGATGCGGACGCGGAGCTGGAGGTGCTGCGCACGCACGGCCACGGCGACCGGCTCGCCGATCTGACCCCGGTGACCGACGCCTCGACCGTCGCCGAGGTGATCGAGGTGGTCCGAGCGGTGTACGTCGCCGAGTCGGTCGAACGCTACATCGTGGCGATCTGCCGCTCAACCCGCACCCACGGCAACGTGGAGCTGGGCGCCTCGCCCCGCGCGTCGCTGGCTCTGATGCGGGCAGCGCGGGCGCTGGCGGCGACCGAGGGCCGAGACTACGTCGTCCCCGACGACGTCAAGGCCCTCGTGCCGCACGTCCTGCCACACCGTCTGATCCTGCGGCCCGAGGCGCAGCTGGCCGGCCGCGACCCCACCGACGTCCTCGCCGACGTGGTCGCCGGGATGCCCGCTCCGACCGGGCCGTGACCGATCGAGGCAAGCTGATGCTGGTCGCGGCGGCCGCGTCTTGGGTGGTGAGCCGGACCTTCGCGATCGATGAGCTGTCGATGGCGGCGCTCGCGTGCATCGCGCTGGTCGTCGTGGGCGTCGCCTACACGCGGGTGGCGTCCGCACGCCTGTCGATGCGCCGCAGCGTGCGCCCGCACCGGCTCTTCCACGCCGGGCAGGCCACCGTCACGCTGGACGTGCGCAACGACGGGCGGCTGCCGACGGCCGTCCTGATCGTCGAGGACCGCGTCCCAGGCGTGCTGGCGATCCCGTCCCGCTTCATCCTGGCGCCTCTGCGCCCGCGGCAGGTCCACCAGGTCACCTACGACCTGGACGGGCGGCAGCGTGGCCGCTACACGATCGGACCGGCCGTCGTGCATCTGCGCGACCCGTTCGGCGTGGCGCAGCGGCCGGTCCGGTTCGGGGCGACCAACGACGTGATCGTCTACCCACCTGTGTGGCCACTGCCACCGGCGCTGCCACGCACGGGACCCAAGGGGACCGTCAGCGACGGCTCCGCACGCCCGCTGGCCACCAGCGGGGACTTCGCCAACATCCGTGAGTACGTCCGCGGCGATGACCTGCGCAAGGTGCACTGGAAGTCGACCGCGCACCGCGGGAAGATCATGATCAGGCAGGAGGAGGCGCCCCAGGACGCCGAGGCGACCATCGTCTTGGACACGCGGCGGGACGCCCACCGCGGCTCCGGCCCGACCTCCACGTTCGAAGAGGCGGTCGCGGTCGCGGCGAGCGCAGCCTACGACCTGTCGGAACGCGGCTACCGGCTGCGGCTGGTCGCCGGCTCGGTCACCGAGCCCGCCCCGACCCTGCCGCGGGAGGTGCTCCTGGAGCGCCTCGCCGTGGTGAGCGCCCAACCGGGTGCGACTCTCCGCCCGGTATGGCAGCCACTGGCCGCCGGCACGGCCGGCGACTGGATGCTCGTCGCGGTGGGCGCCGCGCCCGGCGCCGAGGACCTGCGCCACATGGGCCGCGCCGGGCGCGGCTTCGCCCTGCGGGTCGCGGTGATCGTCACGGCGCGGACACCACAGCCC
>JALYHG010000283.1 GCA_030776725.1 Actinomycetota bacterium | reverse complement strand
ACGACGCCCCGTCGCACGGGGTGGGCCACTTCCCGTTCGGGGGCCGCACCCCCGACTCCGGCGTCGGCCGGGAGGGGCTGGGCTACTCGATCGACGAGTGCACCGCGCTCAAGACGGTCGTGCTGCCGGGTTGAGGGTCAGACGACCTCGCGGACCAGCACGACGTGGGCCACCACCGCGTTCCGGATCCACGGCTCGGTGCGGTCCTTGCCGGGCGGGTCGTACTTGTCGTGGAAGGCGTTGAGGGCCTCGACCCGCCGCTCGTCGTCCTCACCCAGGAACGCCGCCCGGGCCAACCACGACCGCCCGTCGATGCGGACCACGCCCTGCTCGGACGCCTGCAGGTTCAGGCACCAGGTCGTCAGCCCCCCCGACCCGCTGAACAGGTACACCCCTCCCTCGGCCGGCACGAACCACAGCTCGGCGGTGTGGCGCCGGCCGGTCACCCGCTGGGTGGTGGTGAGGTAGCAGTACCGCTCATCGCGGAGCTCGTGGGGGACCTCGGTCACCTCGCCGCCCCCCGCGGCCAGGCGAGATCGGCCAAGACGGGGCGGTGGTCCGACCCGTCGGTCGACGCGACCCAGGCCTCAACGGGGACCATCCCGCGTGCCATGATCCAGTCGATGCGCAGCAGAGGCCGGTCGGGCAGCCGATCCGTGCCAGCGGGCCACGTGAACCCCGGCCCCGCCCCCGCCTCGATGTGGGGGTCACGGAAGCCGGCCGCGGCCAGGTGGCGGTAGGGGTCCGACCGCCGGGTCGAGTTCAGGTCGCCTCCGACGACCGCGGGGACGTCCGGATCGAGTTCGGCCAGGGCCGCATCGATCTCCGCCCGGCGGGCGTTGACCTCGAACCGCTGTCGACCGAGGAACGACGCCCCACAGTCGGGACAGGGCGACGTCAGGTGGACGGGGACGACCTGCAACGGTCGGCCGCCGACGTCGAGGTGGACCACCGCGGTGGGCCGTGACGCTGGTCGCGGGGATGGGACCGGGCGGAGAGCAACGATCGGGAAGCGCGACAGCAGACCGACCCCACCGACCCGTCCGACCTCGTCCCCGAACCAGCGGTGCGGGTAGGTGTCGCCCAGCTGCGCTCCGAGCTCCGCGGCGCGCCGCGGCGTGATCTCCTGGACCAGGAGCACATCCGGCTGCTCGACGCGTGCGAGCCTGACCACGTGCGACAGGTCCGACGACCGGATGTAGGTGTTGTAGGAGGCGACCCGGACGTCACCGGCGGCGGCCGGGGGCGCGCCGACGAACAGCCCCCCGTAGGCGGTCACGAAGAGTCCTGCGGGCACCCCGAGGAGGAGAGCAACCCGCCACCGACGACGGAGCACGGCCAGCGCCCCCAGCGGCACGGCCGGGAGCGACCAGTAGAACGTCGTGGCGTTCACCGGCTGGGTCCACCACACATCGCCGACCAGCAACCACGCCACGATCGCGGCGGCGGTCGCGGCGGCGTAGACGCCGGCGATCACCGCCGGCCAGCGCCGGGGTCGCCGCCGTTCCCGGGCGTGCGGACGCTGGCGTGACGACTCCTCCACGCGGGGCCGGGCGGCCGTCACGTCACGCGCTGGCTCGGGAACTTCAGATGCCGTCCCGGCATGCGTTCAGTCACCCGGTGTGTGGCCGAGACGGTGGACCAGGATCCGGTTCGTCCCGCCGTGGCCCCCAGGGATCCCCGAGACGATGACGACCGCATCACCGCGCTGACCGTACCCGGACCCCAGGCACACCTCCTCGGCGGACACGATCAGGTCACGGGTGTGGTCCTTCTCGGGGACGAGCTCACCGCCGGTCCCCCACATCAGCGTCAAGCGCCGGACGGTCTCCTGGCGAGGGGTCAAACCCACGATCGGGACGTTGGGGCGGAACTTCGACACCAGCTGCACCGACGAGCCGCTCAGGCTGAACACCACCACGGCTTTAGCCCGGGCGTCCTCAGCCGCTTGGACGGCGGCCCGCGCAACCACCCGGTCGATCGCCATGTCGTCGGCAGCCGGCTCCGGCGGGTGCACGAGGTGACGGCTGCTCTCGGCCACCTCGATGATCCTGGCCATCGTCCGCACCGCCTCGACCGGGTAGCGCCCGGCCGCCGTCTCCCCCGACAGCATCAACGCGTCCGTCCCGTCGAAGACGGCGTTGGCCACGTCGGATGCCTCTGCCCGCGTGGGTCGGGGGCTGCGGATCATCGAGTCGAGCATCTCGGTGGCGGTGATCACCGGTCGGCCAGTCGAGTTGGCCATCGCGATGATCTCCTTCTGCAGGGCCGGCACGCGTTCGGGACCGACCTCCACCCCCATATCACCGCGCGCCACCATCACGGCGTCCGAGGCTTTGACGATCGCAGGGAGGTTGTCGAGGACCTCCGGCCGCTCGAGCTTGGACACCACCGGCTGCTCGCCTCCGCGCTCGCGGATGAACTGGCGGACCTCGTTGATGTCCTCCGGTCGGCGAACGAACGACAGCGCGACCCAGTCCACCCCCATGTCGATCATGGCGGTCAGGTCCTCTCGGTCCTTGGCGGTCAGGCTCTTGGCTGACACCGCCACCCCCGGCAGGTTGACGCCCTTGCGTGACCGGGCCACGCCGCCGGCCACGACCCGGCAGTGCACCTGGCCGTCCGTGATCCGCGACGCGACCAGCCGTAACAGACCGTCGTCCATCAGCACGAGCGCCCCCGGCTCGACGTCCCCGCTCAACCCGTCGTACACCACCGGCAGCAGCGGCGTCCCGGCGCCGTCGTGGTAGCTATCGAGCCGTTCGGTCCCCCCCATCAGGACGACGTCGCCACCGTCGACGAGCTCGATCCCGTCGGTGGGCAGCTCCCCGAGGCGGATCTTGGGACCCTGCAGGTCGCCGAGGCTGCCGATCGGGCGACCGATCTCCGGGGCGAGCTTGTGCACCCGCTCCAGGCGTTCTGCGTGCGTCTCATGCGTCCCGTGCGAGAAGTTCAACCGGACCACGTCGATCCCGGCGAACAGAGCGGCCCGGAGCCGAACAGGGTCGTCGAGCGCCGGCCCCAGGGTCGCGATGATCTTCGCGCGACGCACCTGCGGCCTCCGCTTCGTCCGACGAGGTCATCGTAGGCTCGGGGGTCGTCGCGCTTGAGGACGCGCGCCGGTCCGAAGGGAGGCACGGTCGGTCACCGCTGTTCGCGGCCGGGGACGGTGACCCGGCGCTCTTCGATGGCGTGGGCGACTTCACGCAGCTGAGCGGCGATCGCGTCGTAGCTGGGGCTGGGACCGCCAACGAACGCGAACCCGTCCTCGGCGAACCCGAGCCGGATGTCGCGATCGCCGCCCTCGAAGGCGCGTTCCACGGCGAGCGCCAGGGCCGTGTCGAACCGCTTCGTCACCGATCCCAGGACGTGGGCCACACCGGTGTCTTCGTCGAGCACGCGGGTCACGTCGACCGCCCAACCCAGCACCAACCCGTCGGTGGCAGCCGCAGCTTCGCCGACCCCTCGGACGGCGGCGGTCCCACCCACCGGCATCAGGCACGGCGTGGGCACGCCGGCGTCGAACTGCGCGGTCGCTGCCTCACGCGCCGTGCGAACGGCGACGGACATCGCGACATCCGGGTCGACGGTGGCCGGCGCCATCACGACCGGGATGTCACTGCGGATGAACCGCGCGCCAGCCTCGAACCCGCTGCGCACGCGGTCCGCCGACCCGGGAGGGACGGCGCTGACGATGCCGGTCGCACCCACCGACGTGACGAGCGCCCCGGCAGCCCCGGCCAGGAAGGCGCCCTCCTCGAGGTGCCAGCTCACCGATACGGCGTTCGCAGGTGGGTCGGTGAGCCGGCCGTCCAGGAGACAGAACCGGGTGGCGGGGTACTGGGGCGCCAGCCGCGCCACATCGTCGGCGCCTGCCTGGCCGACCGTGCAGACCAGCGTGAAACCTTCGTCCGCCAGGAACGCCAGCTCGTCGCCCCGGAAGTCCTCCTGCGGCGGTTCGAGCACTCGGACGGCCCGCACCTCGTGATCGATGACCTCGTGGAGCCGCTCCGCGGTCGACCGCACGGTGTCGCCCTGCAACGAGGCGATCAGCTCAGTGGGGGGCGCCAGCACGATCCCGACGGTCAGGCCGCGTGCCGGAGGAGACGGTGTGAACGGGGCCGTGTCGGTCGGCGTCTGGCCCGGCCGAGGAGCGGTCCCCCGACGGCACGCGGGCGCCATCACGGCCAGCACCACGAGCGCCACGATCCACCGCCGCTCGCGGGAGCGGGCACGGCACGGACGGACGCGTCGCTCGGCCGTCACCGGTCAGGCGGAACGGAACACCGCCAGACGCAAGCGGCGGCGGTCGTTGTCGCGGTTGGTGTCGACCACACAGACGCTCTGCCAGGTGCCCATCACCACGTCGCCATCCTGGACCGCCAGCACCAGCGTCGGCGACACCAGGACAGGCACCAGGTGGTCGGCGCCGTGGCCGACCGAGCCGTGCCGGTGCGTGTAGCGATCGTCGCGCGGGAGCAGATGCTGCTCGAGGGTCTCCTCGAGATCACGCTCCGATCCGCTCCCGGTCTCCATCAGCGCCAACCCGGCCGTGGCGTGCGGGAGGAACAGGTGGAGCAGGCCATCGCCGCCCACGTCCCGCGCGAAGCTGCGGATCTGGTCGGTGACGTCCGTCACGCGCTGCCCACGGGTGTCGAGCTGCAACTCACGGCTCTCCATCACCCCGACCCTTCCGGTCGCACACCCCGGTAGGCGCCACGGTAGAACAACAGCGGGTCGTCCTCGTCCGCCAGGCCGAGCGCGGCGACCTCCCCCACCACGATGAGGTGGTCACCTCCGTCGTACACCGCCCACACCCGGCAGTCCAGGAACGCGATCGCCACGTCAAGCACCGGCGAGCCCGTCACCTCCTTGCGGGTGGCGATGCGGTCGAACTCGGCGTCCCCGTGGGGCCGGTAGGGATCAGCGAAGTGCATCGCCAGACCCTCGTCGTCCTCGTGGAGGACCGACAGGGCGAACACCTGGCTGTCGCGCACGGTGGCGGCCATGGTGGTCCCCCGCTCGACGCACACCAGAACGAGCAGAGGGTCGAGTGACACCGAACAGACGGCGTTGGCGGTCATGCCGTGGGGGATCCCGTCCAGGACGGTGGTCATGACCGCGACACCGGTCGCGAACCGCGCCATCACGTCACGGAACGCGCGCGGGGTGAGATCGACGCGGCGTTGCCCACCGCTCACCGATCCCCCCCGCGCAGCCCCGCGAACACATCGTGCTCCACGTCCGCGCTCGCGGGCGTCCCACGCACGATGACGAAGTACTCGATGCCGAACACGTCCTGGCTGACGTCGTCGGGCAGGTTGAGGAAGAACGAATCCGCCCCGATCTGCGAGGCGTGCGCGCGCATGGCGGCACGCTTCCTCCCCAGCCAGGGACGCACGTCCACGGCTGTGGTGACCCGCTCGTCGGCGACGCCGAACGGCATGTCCTCGCCATCGGGCACCGGACCACGCCCGAACGGCGACGCGATCCCGGCATCCAGCAACCGCCGGTGCAGTGCGTGGAGCCGGCTGCGCGGCAGAACGTGGACGTACCACTTGGCGACCTCCCACGGGGTCCCCGGCAGTGCAGCGTCGGGCTCGGCGGCGAGCTCGATCGCGCGGCCGGTGACCGTGTGAGCCTTGACGTGGTCAGGGTGGCCGTAGGTCCCGCGCTCGTCGTCGCTGACGACCGCCGCGGGGCGGAACTCACGGATGATGGCGGCCAGCCGAAGGGCCGCCTCGTCCAGGTCCGCCCGGTGGAAGCTGTCGGGATGTTCGTTGCTGGGCTCGCCGGCCATGCCGCTGTCGCGGTAGCCCAGCGTGCGGTGGTCGGTCACACCGAGGACGGCGATGGCTGCTGCGAGCTCACGGCGGCGGACCACCACCATGTCCTCGCCGCCGAGGTCGACGCCCGACAGGTTCTCGCCCTCCTCCCCGCCGGTACACGTCACCACCGCGACGCGCAGCCCCTCGTCGGCGTACCGGGCGAGGACCCCGCCGCACGCGATCGACTCGTCGTCGGGGTGCGGATGCACGCACAGCAGCCCGAGGGTGTCGCGGCGGTCGGTCACGCCAGCCTCCTCCACACCACATCCTGGCACCGCCGATAGCCTGCCCGCTCGTGGAGGTCCGTCTGGTCGACGAACCCGCCGAGGTCATGCAAGCCCTCACGGCGGTCGACGCCCCGACAGTGGGAGTCGACGTGGAACGCGCGGACGGCCACCGCTACGTCCGCGAAGCCGCCCTCGTCCAGGTCGGGGTGGCCGGGTGCTGCATCATCCTGGATCCGCTCGCACTCGACGACCTCGAGCCGCTCGCGTCGTTCCTGCGTGGGCGCCTGACGGTGCTGCACGCGCTCGAGAACGACCTCGAGCCGCTGGCCAGCGCGGGTGCAACGCTGGTCGACGATCAAGGCACGCCGGCGCAACTAGCCGACACGGCCATCGCAGCGGCCGTCCTCGGACTGCCGACCGGGCTCGCACCGCTCCTCGAGCAGGTTCTGGGCGTGCGACTCAGCGGCGACAAGGCGCGCTACCAGCGGGCCGACTGGTCGCGGCGACCGCTCACGGACGACATGCTCGCCTACGCAGCCGGCGACGTGGTCCACCTGCCGCGACTGTGGGAGGCCCTGTCGGCGCAGCTGGACGATCTCGCCCGCACGAGCTGGTACCAGCAGGAGCTCGCCGCCACGGTCGAACACGTTCCCGAACAGGCCCGGTCGTGGGGTCGGACGAGAGGGCTCGGCCGCCTCGACGGGCACGGCCGGGCGGTCCTCAGGGCGGTCTGGGACGAGCGCGAAGCGATCGCGCGTGAGGAGGACCTCGCGCCGCAACGCGTCGCCCGCGATGACACGCTCATCGCGATCGCGGCCGACCCCCCCGCGACGCTGAGCGTCCTGCGGCGACGCGGGCTCGATGGCCGCCAGCTCCGAGAGCACGGCCACCGCCTCCTGGCTGCCATCCGCCGCGGCGCCTCCTCCCCCGACGAGCCCAGCCCATCGGGGCTGCGTCGGGCGGACGACGACGACCGTGCGGCACATGACCGGATGCGCCGGGCCCGCGCCCGCGTCGCCGATGAGCTCGGCGTCGACCCCGGGTTCCTGTGCCCAGGGCGGGTGCTTTGGACCGCAGCGCTGAGCGACCCCTCGTCGCCCGATGAGCTGGTCGAGGCGGCTGGGCTACGTCCGTGGCAGCGCGAGCTCCTGGCGGATGTGCTGTGGGAGGCGTACACCGGCACGTGACGCAGGCCGGTCGGTCCTCAGGCGCGCCGCACGACCCGATGCTCGACCGGCTCGGCGAGCTTGCGGGCCAAGACGGCCGGCAGCTGGAACTCGACGTCCTCATCGACCAGATGGACGGTGTCCACGGTCCGGGTCCCGCGGGTACGGAACCAGTCGACCACCTGCTCGACCACGACCTCCGGCGCGCTGGCGCCCGAGGTCAGCCCGACGACATCCACACGATCGAGCCACCGCTCGTCGATCTCGGTGACGTCGTCGATCAGCTGTGCCGCGACGCCCCGGTCGCGAGCCACCTCGACCAGCCGCTTGGAGTTCGACGAGGTCTGGGATCCCACGACCAGCACCAGGTCACACCGCCCCGCCAGCGCTTTGACCGCGTCCTGGCGGTTCTGCGTGGCGTAGCAAATGTCGTCGCTCTTGGGACGCACGAGCTGCGGGAACCGGGCGTTCAGGCGGCGGACGACCTCCGCGGTGTCGTCCATCGACAGCGTCGTCTGCGTGATGTACGCCACGGACGCGTCGCGGGCGAAGGGCAAGGTGTCGACCTCGTCGGGCGTCTCGATCAACGTCACACGGCCCGGGACCTGACCCATCGTGCCGATCACCTCCTGGTGCCCCTGGTGGCCGATCAGCACGATGTCGTGGTCGTGGTCGGCGTAGCGGCGTGCCTCGGCGTGCACCTTGGTGACCAGCGGGCAGGTGGCATCGATCAACGTGTGGTGACGCTGGCGCGACCGCTCGTAGGCGGAAGCCGGTGAGCCGTGGGCGCTGAAGACGATCACCGCCCCGTCGGGGGCCTCGCCTTCGTCCTCGATGAACACCGCGCCCCGCCGGCGCAGCGACTCCACCACGTGGGTGTTGTGCACGATCTCATGGCGGACGTACACCGGCGGACCGTAGGCTTCGAGCGCCTTCTCGACGATCACCACGGCGCGGTCGACCCCGGCGCAGAACCCCCGGGGAGCAGCGAGCAACAGGGTGTGTGGCGTGGCGGGCACGTGGGATCCTGGCTGGTCGCGGCGATCTGGAGGGTACCGGGGTCGTCGCAGGTGCTGGCGGTGCTGCTGGGGACGCTGTGGTTCCATACATCGACGGCAGTTGCCGGAGGAACACGTGCACGTGATCGTGGGAGGCTGTGGTCGGCTGGGCGCCGAGATCGCCACCCGGCTGTCCAGCGAGGGCGAGGACGTGATCGTCATCGACGTGCAGGCGACCGCGTTCGACCGGCTGGGGACCACGTTCAACGGCGAGACCGTCGTCGGCAGCGTCACCGACCGTGACACGTTGGAACGAGCGGAGATCGGCCACGCCGACGGGCTGCTGGCAGTGACCCGCTTCGATAACGCCAACCTGATGGCCGTGGAGATCGGCGTGCACATCTACGGCGTGCGACGTGCGGTCGCCCGCCTGTTCAACCCGGAACGGGAGGCGAGCTACCGCAAGCTCGGCGTCCGGTACGTCTCCGCGACCGGGCTGCTGGCCAAACAGTTCCTCAACGAGTTCCGCGAGGCCACGTTCCGCCAGCATCTGGCGTTCGACGACCCCGACGTGGAGGTCGTCGAGATGACCCTGGCTCAGGCCGCGAACGGGTTGACCGTGGACCGGTTCGAGATCAGCGGGAAGCTGCGGGTCAGCGCCGTGCAGCGCGGCGAGCGGGTCTTCATCCCCGGCCCGACCGACCGCCTCGAGCGCGATGACCTGGTGGTCGCCGCGGCACGCCGTGGGGTCCACGCTCGTGTGCGTCACCTGGTGGTCGACGAACGACGACCCCGCGCGCACGTCCACGGTGGGCGGTGATGTTCGTCGTCATCGCCGGTGGCGGGAAGGTCGGTCGGTACATCGCCGCCGACCTGATCGAGCGCGGCCACGAGGTCAGTGTCATCGAACGCCAGCGGGGACGCTGCGAGTCGCTCGTCGCCGAGTACCCGGTGCTGGTCATCGAGGGCGACGCCTGCGATGTGCGCTACCTGGAGCAGGCCCGCGTCGACCGCGCCGACGTGTTCGTCGCCACGACCCGTGAGGACGATGACAACCTGGTCGCCTGCCAGCTGGCCCGGACCGAGTTCGGCGTGAGGAGGGTGATCTCGCGGGTCAACTCCCCCAAGAACGTCGAGATCTTCGAGCTGATGGGCATCGAGGCGGTGTCGTCCACGACGCTGATCTCACGGCTGCTCGAGGAGGAGGTCACCGTCGGGGAGCTGATCCACCTCCACACGCTCAAGGCCGGCAAGGTCGATCTGGTGGAGGTGAGGATCCCCGACCACGACGATGCCAACGCACCGCCACCGCGGTCGGTCGAGGAACTCGACCTGCCGCTCGACGCGGTCCTGGTCGCGATCTTCCGTGGGGACACCGGAGCGGAGGAGACGATCATCCCGCGCGGCTCCACCCAGATCCTCCCCGGCGACGAGGTGATCGCGCTCACCACCCCGGAGCTCGAGGACGAGCTGCGCCGGATGCTGGTCGGCCGGACCGCCCGGCGATGACCGTCCGCGACCGGGGGCGGGAACGCCGCGTCACCGGCGCCGAGCCGGTCCTCGGCATCGGTCTCGTCGCGTTGGCTGCGGCGGCGATCAGCGTGATCGGGTTCGCCATCGCCGTCGCGGTGTCACTGGTCTTCTAGGGCGCCCGCGTGTTCCTCCGGCCGGATCGCGACGACGCACGCCTGGTCGGCTTCTACGTCGGCAGGGTGGTGACGTTCCTGGGCGCGATCCAGGCGGTGCCGGCACTGGTGGCGCTGGCGCTCGGCGAGTGGAACGCGTTCACCGCCTTCCTGATCAGCATGGCTCTGGCGATCGGCGCGGGACGCGTGACCGAACTCCGGCTGCACACGCGAGCGCCGCTGGACTGGTCGCACGGGATGCTGATCGCATCACTGTCGTGGCTGGTGGGCTCGGCTTTCGCCGCGATCCCCCTCTACCTGTCCGGGCACGTGAGCGGCTTCGTCGACGCGGTGTTCGAGGCGATGTCGGGGCTGACCACGTCCGGGTTGACGGTGCTGCAGGACCTGGACCACCTCGCGTACTCGGTCAACCTGTGGCGCCACCTGATGCACTTCGCCGGCGGACAGGGCATGGTCCTGGCGATGCTGAGCCTGTTCGGCGGGGCGGTCGGCCAGGCCGGGACCCTGTACGTGGGCGAGGCACGTGACGAGCGGATCATGCCCAACGTCGTGCGCACCGCCCGCTTCATCTGGCGCGTGTCGTTCGGCTACCTGGCCATCGGGACCATCTCGCTGCTGGCCGTCCTGCTGGTGGCTGGCCTCGGGCCGGGCCGCGCGCTGATCCAGTCGGTCGAGCTGTTCATGGCCGGGTTCGACACCGGCGGGTTCACCCCGCAGTCGACCAGCATCGCGTACTACCACTCGGCGGCGGTGGAGGCGGTGGTCGCGGTCCTGATGGTGGCGGGGACGATGTCGTTCGGCCTGCACTACCAGCTGTGGCGCGGCAACCGCGTGGAGCTGCGACGAAACGTCGAGGCGCGCACGATCGCGGCGACGCTGGCCGTGCTGGCCGTGCTGACCATGGTCGGTCTCGGCCGTGCCGGCACCTACGGCGACGCGATACCGCTGTTCCGCAAGGGTTTCTTCACGGTCCTGTCGGCACACACAGGGACCGGGTTCGCGGTGACCGCACCGCGGCTGTTCATCAGCGACTGGGGGCTGCTCGCCCCGGCCGCCGTGGTCGGGGCCATGGCGCTGGGCGGGATGGCGTCGTCCACCGCCGGGGGGATCAAGGCGATCCGCGTTGGCATCACCGCCAAGGGCCTGTGGAAGGACATCCGGCGCGTCGTCCTGCCCGAGTCCGCCCTGGTCGTGTCGACCTACCACTCGCAGCGCCGGCGCATCCTCCGCGACGACCAGGTCCGCTCCTCGGTGACCGTCCTGCTCCTGTACCTGCTGACCTACATCGCCGGTGGCATCCTCGGCCTGTTCTACGGCTTCGATTTCACCGAGGCGATGTTCGAATCCACCTCCGCCTCGGCGAACGTCGGGCTGTCGGTGGGGATCACCGGACCCGACCTGGCCACGCCGTTGAAGGTCAGCTACATCGTGCAGATGTGGATCGGCCGGTTGGAGTTCATGGCCGTGTTCGCTCTGCTGGCGACCCTGCTGGCCGCCGTCCGGGGGCGGACGTGACCCGCCGCCCCGCTGTCAGCCGTCGCTCCATCGCCCAACTCGCCCTGGCCGCTGTCGTGGTGGCGCTCGTCGTGGGCTTGCTCAGCCACCTGCGCGCCACCGCCCCGTCGCGGCGGCTCGAGCCGGTCGCGCCGGCGGCGGAGAGTCAGCGCGGCGGTCAGCCGACGGTCGCCACCTGCCAGCGCACGCTCGCCGACCGTCCCGCGCAGGTCGAAGGGTTCGGACCGGTCCCCGAACCCGTCGGTCTGGCCCGTTCCGGGGAGGTGGTGTCCTGCCCCGACACGTTCTCGCCGTCGGGACGGGGCGCTCCGGCGGTCGTCTTCGTCGGCGAGGTCATCGGTGACGTGCTCCGACGCGACCGCGGCGCCTGGGTCCTGCTCAACGACGACGCCTACGCCTTGGAGACCGGACCGCTGCCGGCCCACGCCGAGTTGAGCGGGACGAACACCGGGCTGGCCGTGTGGCTGCCCGCCGATCGGATCGACATCGCACGGCTCACCCCTGGGCGTCCTGGCCAGCGGGGCGATGTGGTGCGCGTCGAGGGCCGCATCCACCGCGCGGACGAGACCGACGGAGGTGGCCTCACGCTCCGCGCCAACCGCGCCACCATCGTGGCGGAGGCGGTCAGCCTGGAACCGCCGCTGCACACCCGTCAGGCCGTCGTGGCGGCGGTCCTGGTGGTGGCGGCACTCGCGCTGACCATCTACCAGCGGCGAGCGTCCCGGCTGCGGTGAGCCGGCCGCCGCGCCCGTCAGCTGGCCTCGTGGCGGTCACGGCGCCCTGCGACCTGGCTCGACGGGCACAGATCCTCCACCACACACTCGTCGCAGCGAGGTCTTCGCGCCTCGCAGGTCCGCCGGCCGTGCGCGATGAACAGGTCGGAGACCTCGAGCCAACGCTCCTGCGGGTAGAGCGCGACGAGGTCACGCTCGATCCGCACCGGGTCGTCGTGGCGGGTCAGGGCCAGCCGGCGGGAGATGCGCCGGACGTGGGTGTCGACCGCGATCCCGGCGTGATGTCCGAACGCGTTCGACAGGACCACGTTCGCGGTCTTGCGGGCCACCCCGGGCAGGTCGGTGAGGGCGTCCATCGTGTCGGGTACCTCGCCGCCGTGTTCGTCCAGTACCTGCCGCGCCGCCGCCCGGATGTTGCGTGACTTCTGGCGGAAGAACCCCGTGGGGCGCAGATGTCCCTCGAGCTCGTCGAGGTGAGCTCCCGCCACCGCCTCGGGACCGGGGTAGAGCGGGAAGAACGTCGCGGTGACCTCGTTCACCTTCTCGTCGGTGCATTGCGCCGACAGGATCGTGGCGACGAGCAGCTCCCACGGATCGGAGAACCGCAGCGCGATACGCGCATCCGGGTAGGCCTCAGCGAGCCGGTCGAGGATGACCGGCGCCCGTTCCCGCTTCGGTGAATCGCGGTGGAGCCCGCCCACGGCCGCGGAGCCTACCGGCGAGCCGGACCAGCGATCCGCGCCCGCAGCGTCACACGGAACGCACGCTCGGCCAGCCGGCCGGTCTCCCCGATCCCCTCATCGTGGCCCGGGTCTTCAAGTGGGGAGGACAGTGGGGAGGACGACGGTGAACTCGCTGCCCTCACCCAGGACGCTGTCGACGTGCAACGAGCCGCCGTGGCGTTCGACGGCGTGGCGGACGATCGACAGGCCCAGCCCGGTCCCGCCGGTTGCCCGCGACCGTGCGACGTCCACCCGGTAGAACCGCTCGAAGATCCGGTCGAGGTCGTGACGTGCCACCCCGATGCCGCTGTCGCGCACGTGCAGCACCCAGGCGCCGTCACTGCGTTCGAGCTGCACGTGCACGTCGCCGCCGGGCCGGTTGTACCCGACCGCGTTGTCGAGCAGGTTCGCGACGATCAGGCGCAGGTCGTCCTCGTCGCCGGTCACGACAGCACGGTCGGGCAGGTCCATCGTGACCGCGACGTCGCGCTCGCCGGCGACCGGCCGCAGCCGGTCGGTCTCGCGGCGGACCAGCGCCGCGAGATCCACCGGGGCGCGCCCGGGTGTGTCACTGTCCTCTTCGAGGCGCCGCAGGTCCAGCAGGTCGTGGACGAGTTGCGCCAGGCGGGCGGCCTCTTCCCCCAGCCGACGCACCAGTTCACCGGCCCGGTCCGGATCTCGCCCGACCGTGACGTCGAGCGCGTCGGCCAGTGCCTGGATCCCCGCGACCGGTGTCTTGAGCTCGTGGGTGGCGTTGACGACGAAGTCGCGTCGAACCTCCTCGACGCGACGGCGCTCACCACGGTCGGAGAGCAGCAACAGCACCTCGTCTCCGACCGGGACGGCCGCGACGGACAGCTCGGACCCGCCCAACTCGACATCGACGTCGACCCTGTCGCCGATGTCGCGCGCTTCCTGCACCGCCCGCGCGACGTGCGCGCTCGCCAGCGCCTGCGCGGCGGTGAGCGAGCTGGCCTGGGGGATCCCGAAGCGCCGCCGTGCTGCCTGGTTGGCCTTGAGGACGTACCCGTCCTCGTCGACCAGGAACGCTGGCTCCGGGAGCGCGTCGACCAGCTGAACACGTCGCTGGCGGGCACGACGCAGTCGGCGTCCTCGCCGGTCGTAGGACGCGCCGAGGACGTTGAGGGCCACCGCCAGCGGCTGCCAGATCGCACCGGTGGGGACCCGCACCGGCTGGTGCTCCTCGAGCGCCATCCACCGGTTGATCTCGTCGGCGAGGGCGGTCAGCCGGCGGCGCTGCAGCGTCCACGCCACCGAGGCGGCGACCGCACCGACCAGGAGGCCGACGATCACGGCAGCGGCAGTCGGTCCGCCGGCGAGGATCGCAGCCACCAGCGTCGCCGCTGGGATGATCAGTACAGCGGTCCGGGTCACACGCCGAGCGTAACGGCGCCCCGACGGGCCAAGAGCGTCAGGGAGAACGGTCGGCGAACCGGTACCCGACGCCTCGGACGGTCCGGATCCGGGTCGGGTGGTGCGGGTCCTGCTCGATCCGGCGCCGCAGGCGTGCGATGTGTACGTCGAGGGTCCGGGTGTCACCGACGTAGTCGTCGCCCCACACCTCGGCGATGAGTTGCGCCCGGGTGCGCACCAGGCCGGCGTTGCGCACGAGGACCTCCAGGAGGTCGAACTCCTTGGGCGGCAGCTGAAGGACGCGCTCGCTGACCGTCACCTCCCGACGAGCCGGGTCGACCCGCACGCCGCCAGCCTCGACCACCTCATCCGACGCGGGGGCGCCGATGCGCACGTCGCGGCGCAGGACGGCACGGATGCGGGCGATCAGCTCACGCGTCGAGAACGGCTTCGTCACGTAGTCATCCGCGCCGAGCTCGAGACCGACGACGCGATCGACCTCACCGCCGCGGGCGGTCACCATGATGATCGGCACGTTGCTACGGGCGCGCAGCCGCCGGCACACCTCCGTGCCCGATGTGCCGGGGAGCATCAGGTCGAGGAGGACGAGATCCGGCCGCTCCCGCTCCCACGCGCTGACCGTTCGGTCCCCGCTGCTGACCCACACGGGACGGAAACCCTCGGCCTCCAGGGACGCGGTGAGCCCTTCGGCGATCGCGACCTCGTCCTCCACCAAGAGGATCTTCGGCATGGCGTTCAGCGTACCGACCGGGTCTGCGTACGATGGGGTCGAGACCAAGGAGAGGGCGTGCGCAACGACTTCCACGCCGAGATGGATCGGCTCATCGATGAGCTGCTCTCGGTGGGCGAGACCGTGATCGAGATGCTCGATCGCAGCGTCGAGTCGGTGTCCCGCCACGATGTCGAGCTCGCGGACACCGTGATCCGGATGGACAACGACGTGGACGCCGTCTACGCCGACGTCCAGCAGCGGCTGGTGCGGACCATGGCGTTGCAGGCCCCGGTCGCCAGTGATCTGCGCCTGCTCTCGGCGATGCTGCACATCGACATCCACCTCGAGCGCATGGGTGACTACGCGGTCAACATCGCCAAGATGGGCAAGCTGTCCGCCTCGTTCCCCGGCGAGCCGGAGCTCCTCGACCAGCTCCGTGAGATGCGCACGATCGCGATCGACGTGGCACGGCAGGCGCTGGCGGCGTTCACGCACCGCAACCTCGAAGCGGCCTACGCTCTGCCCGGCGCCGACGCCGCCGTCAACCGGCTCAACATCGGGATGTTCCATCGCCTGGTGCGGCTCGCCTCACGCGACGAGTCCTACCTGGAGTGGGCGACCCGGATGATCCTCGTGGCCCGCCAGCTGGAGCGCTGGAGCGACCACGCGGTCGACATCGGCGAGGCGACCATCTTCGCGGTGACCGGCGAGACCGTGGAACTGTCCAGCAACGCCCCGCCGGACACGGCCGAGGCGGGGGGGTCGGACGGCCAAGCGACGTCGGCTAGGTCACTCAAGTAGCGAAGCGGTAGTGACCCGGACTAGGTCACTCAAGTAGCGAAGCGGTAGTGACCCGGCCTAGGTCACTCAAGTAGCGAAGCGGTAGTGACCCGGTCCTAGCCGAAGCGGCCGGTGATGTAGGCCTCGGTGCGCTCGTCGTCGGCGTTGGTGAACAGCTTGTCGGTCGTCGAGAACTCCACCAACTCCCCGGTGCGCGTCCCTTCGGCGATCGTGAAGAACGCTGTGTGATCCGAGACCCGGGCGGCCTGCTGCATGTTGTGGGTCACGATCACGATCGAGTAGTCGGTCGTCAGATCGCGGATCAGGTCCTCGATCTTGAGCGTCGCGATCGGATCGAGCGACGAGCACGGCTCGTCCATCAGGATCACCTGTGGCTCGACCGCGATCGCGCGGGCGATGCACAGCCGCTGCTGCTGGCCACCCGACAGCCCCGTGCCGATGTGGTTCAACTTGTCCTTGACCTCGTCCCACAGGGCGGCGTCGCGCAGCGCCCGCTCAACGCGTGTATCCAGGTCGGCGGTCATCCCCACCGCCCGCGGGCCGAACGCCACGTTGTCGTACACCGACTTGGGGAAGGGGTTCGGCTTCTGGAAGACCATGCCCACCAGCCGGCGCAGCGCGACGGGATCGACCCTGGGGGCGTAGACGTCTTGACCGCCGAGCCGCAGGGAGCCGGTGACCCGCGCACCGGGGATCAGGTCGTTCATGCGGTTGAAGCTGCGCAGAACGGTTGACTTCCCGCATCCGGACGGCCCGATGAACGCGGTGACGTTCTGCCGGGGGATGTGCATCGTGATGTCGCGCACCGCGTGGAAGTCGCCGTAGTGGACGTTGAGCCCCTCGACCTCGAAGATGGCCTGGTCCGAGACGTTCCGGGCGGCTGCGGCGTGGACGTCGGCGACGTCCGAGACGGCTCGAACGAGCGTGGGTCTGGTGTCGCCGGTCGTGGCACCTGCAGGCGGCTGTGGGGCCACGGTCAGCCTCGGTCCTGCAGGCGGTTGCGCAGCAAGATCGCCCCGGCGTTCATCGTGAGCAACACGGTGAGCAGGATGACGATCGCCGCTCCCGCCAGCCCACTGCGGAAGGCCGGCTGGGGCCGCGACGCCCAGTCGAACACCTGCAGCGGCAGGACCGTGAACGAGCTGGACAGCGAGGTGGGGGTCGAGGTGACGTAGGCGACCGCCCCTGCGAGGATCAGCGGGGCGGTCTCGCCGATCGCACGTGACAGCGACAGGATCGTGCCGGTGAGGATCCCCGGCATCGCGGCGGGGAGCACGACGCGGGAGGTCGTCCGCCAGCGCGTCGCGCCGAGACCGAGCGCCCCGTGCCGCAGCTCGCTGGGCACGGCCAGCATCGCCTCACGGCTGGCGATGATCACGATCGGCAGGACCAGGATCGCCATCGTCAGGCCGCCGGCGGCGACCGACCGACCGAGGGCAGCCAGGCGCACGAAGAACGCCAGCCCGAGGATGCCGTACACGATCGACGGGACCGCAGCGAGGTTGGCGACGTTGACCCGCACGAGCCGCCAGAACCGCGTGTCGGGCGCGTACTCGGTCAGGTAGATCGCCGCTGCGACGCCGACCGGGAACGCCACCGCCGCGGTGATCCCCATGATCCACAGCGACCCCACCAACGGTCCCCACACGCCCGCCCGATGAGGGTCGGCGCTCGGCTGGTTGAACACCGTGGCGGTGTCGAGCCAGGGCAGGCCCTGCTGCAGGACAGCAGCGATGAGGACGAACAGCGTCGCGATCCCCACCAGGGTCGCGACGATCAGCAACGCCTCGAAGGCCCCCTCCTTGAGTTGCGCACCGCGGTGACGGGGCCCGGCGACCAGCGCCTCGGCCGACGCCATCAGTAGTCCTCCTTGAACCTGCGGACCAGGGCGGCGCTGACCATGTTCAGCCCGAAGGTGATCACGAACAGGGTCATGCCGACCGCGAACAGCGTGTTGAAGCGTACGTCGGTCTGGGGCGTCTCACCGAGGCTGACCTGCACGATGTACGCGGTCATCGTCTGCATCGGCTCCAAGGGGTTGGCACTGAGGTTGGGGGTCTTGCCCGCAGCCAGGGTCACCGCCATGGTCTCGCCGATGGCCCGCGAGGCGGCCAGGATCGCCGAGGCGATGATGCCCGACAGGGCGGCCGGGACGACGATCCGGACGGTGACCCGAGCCTTGCGCGCCCCGAGCGCCAGTCCACCGGCGCGCAACGCCAGCGGCACGGACGACAGCGCATCCTGGGAGATCGACGAGACCAGGGGCAGCACCAGGATCCCGACCACCAGCCCGGCCGCCAGGACGTTGAAGGTCCCGACCTGCCCGAACAGCGGCTCGATGACGTTCGGGGTGATGAAGGTGAGGGCGAAGTAGCCGTACACCACGGTCGGTATCCCGGCCAGCACCTCGAGCGTCGGTTTGACCGCGCCGCGTACCCGCGGGCCGGCGTACTCCGACAGGTACACCGCGGCCGCCAGGCCGGTGGGGACCGCCACCGCCATGGCGATGGCGGTGACCCACAACGTCCCGGCCAGCAACGGCCAGATCGAGTAGGAGCATCCCTGGTCGACGGACTCGCAGAACAACGCGTCCCACGTCCCGGGGGCGAGAAACTCGCCGAGCGGGACCAGCCGGAAGAACTCGACGGTCTCGCTCAGAAGTGCCAGCACGATCCCGGCGGTGATCGCGATGGTCAGGACGGCGGCCGCCAGCAGCAGCGCCTCGATGGCTCGTTCCCCCGGGCGGCGGGCCCGGGTGAGCAGGACGTCGGTGTCGACGGGCACGGCGTCTCGCTCAGGGTCCAAGCTGGCGCACCCGCCGCCATGACGGCGCGCCGCATGCGGTCACGACGTGGCTTGCTGGAGCGTTCCGAGCGCGTCCTGCTGTGCCTGCTCCGACAGCGGGACGTACCCGACCGCGGAGGCCAGCTCGCCGCTGCGCTCCAGGTAGTAGCGCAGGAACTGCTGCACGTGGGCCATCTCCAACGCGCGCTCCGACACGTAGACGAACAGCGGACGCGACAGGTGGTACTGGCCGTCCTCGATCGTCTCCTCGGTCGGCTCGACGCAGCCGTCGCCGGCGTCGACCGCGAGCCCCTTGAGCTGGGCGCGGTTCTCGGCGTAGTACGCGAACCCCACGTACCCCAGCGCCCCGGGTGTGCCGGCGACGCCCTGCACGATGACGTTGTCGTCCTCCGAGGCGCTGTAGTCGGTGCGTGGCCGGGCACCCTCGTCGGGATCGCCGAGGATCTCCTCGATGAAGAAGTCGTAGGTCCCCGAGTCCGGCCCCGGCCCGAACAGCTCCAGTCCGGTGTCGGGGAAGGATGGGGCGACCTGGTTCCACCGGGTGACCGACGAGCCCTGCACCCAGATCGCCTGGAGCTGATCGGTGGTCAGGCAGCTGACGAACGTGTTGTCGGCGTCGACGATGTTGGTGATGCCGTCGAGTCCGACCCGCAGCTCGATGTAGGAGATCCCGGCGCGTTCGCACACCTCCCGCTCATCGTCCTTGATCGGCCGCGAAGCGTCTGCGATGTGGATGTCGCCGGCGCAGAGCTTCTTGAAACCGCCACCGGTCCCGGAGAAGCCGACCGCGATGTCCACCTGGGGATGCATCGCCTTGAAACGCTCGGCGGCGAGCTGCGTCACCGGGAAGACGGTCGAGGAACCGTCGACCTCGATACTGCCCGACAGCGTGCTCCCCGCGGTCGGGCTGGTCGCATCCGGGACACCGGCGTCGGGTTGCCGGGCGCTGCCACACCCGGTCGTGAGCACCACGACCGCGGTGACGACCGTCACCCAACGCGTGATCATGGTCGTCCCTCCCGTGCGCGCACCGTCGGGCGTGGGAACGGTACGGCGGGGAGGTGTCCACGGCCCAACGCCAAGGTGAACGCAACGTGAAGGCTGCGCCGAGGCCGTGGCGGATGGTCCGTCGCTCCGTCACGGCGGCTGCGTCGGACGCGTCGCCCCGGACAGCGCGACCGCCGCCCCCAACACCCCGAGGAGCCCTCCGCCGACCAGGGCCACCGCTGGCGGCCCCCCGCTGGCGCCCAGCACCGCCTGCGCCGGGACCCCGACCAGGCCGACCCC
>JALYHG010000282.1 GCA_030776725.1 Actinomycetota bacterium | reverse complement strand
ATCACCGCCCCGTTGGAGTACGCCGAGAAGGGCGCCAGTTCAAGCGGCACCTGCGCGGAGGCGCCCGGCGCCCCCAGTGCCAGAAGGGCGACCACCCCGGCGATGGCCGTGAGGCGCTTACGGATACGTGAGCCCATAGTGAGTACTCCCTAGCTCAGGGCCGGGGTGAGGGGCGCCCCCTGGCATGACCCAACTTCCGCGCCGCGCAGCACACGGCGCACAAGCCTGACAACGATCGCGGTGCTGGCGGGTTACGCGGATGACCCCATCACCCGGCCTCCGCCATCGGATCGCGACCCGTACCGTAGACGGGTCGACCCCGCCATCGCCAGCAGAGCCAGCTGCAGCGCGCTCCGCGGCGACAGGCGCAGGCCCGGCTGCGTAGCGGGGAGCCCAGCGCCGACCGCTGAGATGTCGGTTCCGTCGGCTGCGAACGCGGTCGGCCCGGCGGCCAGCAGCGGTGGGCCGTCCGGCCACGCGGCGGCCAACTCGGCGGCGCGCTCGCGGACGTCACCCAACACGGCGTACAGGTGGCGTCCCGGGCACGAGGTGTTGGCGGCCGTCTCGAGGTGGCCGGAGACGACGGGGAGCGTCACGGTCGACCCCGGTTGGTGCCGCGACAGCTTGGGGCTGACGTCGGTGGACGTCACCACGTCGGTCCATCCCACCGGGTCCAGGTTGTGGACGGCGGCCTTCCACGCGATCACCCGGGCCAGCCCCTCCAGGGCCGGGGCTGGGACCGGCTTCTTGTCGAAGTCACCGATGACCGACACGCCCACCGAGTGGTCGTTGAAGCCGGAGGCGTGCGCCCCGATCACGGGTCGTTCGACCCCGCCGGCGCGGCCTTCGAAGACCCGCCCGTACTGGTCGACCAGGAAGTTGTACCCGATGTCCGACCAGCCCCGTTGTCGCACGTGGAACAGGCAGATGGCCCGGACCACGTCGTCGGCCTCTTCCGGCGCGTAGCTGGGGAAGATCGCGGTGTGGTGAACGTACGCCATCTGCACGTCGGTGGCGTACCGGGCTGGCTTGCGCGGTCGGCACTCTCCGTTGGGATCCCAGTCGCTGCGTGAGACGAACTCGGGGGTGGCCGGGGCGGCGTAGGCAGCGCCCGGACGGCCGAGCGGGTCGTACGCCAGGCCAGCGTCCCCGTCCATGCTGATGCGGGTGACGTCCAGCGCCGGCGTGTCGCCGCGGACCCGGAACTGGAACGCCTGGACCTGGCCGAGCCAGACCGGCTCGGAGCCGGTGTCGTGGTCACCGTCGGCGTCGACCTCGACCGGGAACCACGGGCCCCACCCGCCGGTGTCACGCCCGCGGACCTGGAGCTCGATCTCGGCCGGAGCGTCCCAGTCGGCACCGACCAGAACCGCGTGCTGCTGCACCGCCGTTCCGTGGTGCCAGCCGTCAGCGTCCGCCGCGGCCCACGCGTCGACCGTCAGCGACCGCACCTGGCTCGTGGGTGCGTCGCCGGGTGGCGATGGCCGCCCCGGCAGGCTCAGTGCGGCGGCGACGGCCAACAGCGTGGTGACGCGGACGATCGTCCACGTCGACGTCCGGGCGGTTGCCCGATCGGGCACGTGTGGCTCCCCCCGTCGCGGACCGGGCATGCTAACGGAGCGCGCGCGTCGAGGCAGGGCACGGTCTGGAGCGCCCGGCGTCGCCGCACGCTGCGGGAGGCCACGGCTATGACGAGCATCGCCACGCTCACGTTGAACCCGGCGTTGGACAGCGCCACGCACGTCGACCGGGTCGTCGCCGACGAGAAGCTGCGCTGCACGCGGCCCGAGGTCGAACCGGGTGGCGGCGGGATCAACGTCGCGCGGGTGGTGGGCCGGCTCGGGGGGAGCGCCGTCGCGGTGTACCCGGCCGGCGGCCCTCCTGGCCGACAGTTGCACGAACTCCTCGAGGAGGAAGGCGTCGACAGCCGCCCGGTCACCGTCGGCGAACCCACCCGGACCAACCTGCACGTGTCGGAGTCGGACACCCCGTCCCAGTACCGCTTCGTGATGCCCGGCGGCAGCCTCGCCGAAGACGAGTGGCGCCGCTGCCTGGCCGCGGCCACCGCGCTGGGGGCTCGCTACCTCGTCGCCAGCGGCAGCCTCCCGCCCGGTGTCCCCGAGGACCTGTACGCCCGCATGGTCCGCGAGGCGCCCGACGACTGCCGGGTCGTGGTCGACACGTCCGGGGCGCCCCTGCGTGCGGTCGCCAACGCCGGGGCGTACCTGCTCAAACCCAACGCCAGCGAGCTCCGCGACCTGTGTGGGGACCTGCCTGAGGAAGCCGACCTCGAGCGTGCCGCCGAGGACCTCGTCGACTCGCGAGCCGCTGACGTGGTGCTGCTGTCGCTCGGTGCCGGCGGGGCGTACCTGGCCGTGCGGGGGGAGGAAGGCCGTGCCCTGCGGGCCCCGACCGTGCCGATCCGTAGCCGGGTCGGTGCCGGCGACAGCATGGTCGGTGGGATCGTGACCGCCCTGGCGCGCGGCTGGGATCTGGTCGAGGCGGCCCGGTTCGGGTTGGCGGCGGGCGCGGCGGCGGTGATGACCCCCGGCACCCAGCTCTGCCGCCGCGAGGACACCGAGCGGCTCTACGAACGCGAACACCACGAGTGACCGACCCCCGTGACGCCGACCGGGTCGGGTTCAGGCCACCACGACCAGCGGGACCAGCCGCTCAGCGTCGGTGAGCGCCCCGTGGTGGCCGACCAGCTCACGCTGCTGGGGGTCGACGTGCTTCTGCACGATCGCGATCGCGTCGGTGGCGACCGCGACGACGTCCCCGATCCGCCCGCGGACCCGATCGGGGACGTGGGGGCCGTACCAGCCGGCCTGCACGGCTTCCTCCCGCGACACCACCGCGGCGACGGCCCCCAGTTGCGATCCCCACGCGGCGAGCACCGTGCTGGCGGCGCCGGGTTGCGTGTGGACGTGGCGGCACCGCGGCTCCCCGGCCAGCACACGCACGCCTTCCATCAGCTCCGGGTGGTCGGTCACCTCCACCTGCCGGGCCCGGGGGACGTCGACCATCCCGTGGTCGCCGGTGACCATCAGGAGCGTGGCGTCGGGCAGCTCGTGCGCGAGCCGTGCGACGAGGGCGTCGATCCGCGCCAGCTCGCGTCGCCACTGAGCGCTGTTCACGCCGTGGATGTGCCCGACGCGGTCGAGGCCACCGTGGTAGGCGTAGACGAGCCGACGTTCGGCGGCTGCCAGCGCCCCGAGCGTCAGCGTCACCAGGTCGGCGGGCGTGTCGGCCTCGACCTGCACGGCGCCGCGCATGATCGCCCGCGACAACCCCGATCCGGCGTGCTTGGAGGGTCCGACCGCCACGGGACGCAGCCCCGCGGCGGCGGCCCGCTCGAACACGGTCGGTGCCGGCTGGAACGCCTCGGGGACGACCGTCTCGTCCAGGTGCACCCGTGGTCCCACGCCGTGGAGCTTCCACGCCAGGACGTTCATGGGACGGGTGTGGTCCGCCAGTGCCACGGTCGCCCCGGTCAGGCCGTGGACCCCGGCCGGGCGGCCGGTCCCGATCGCTCCCAGGCTGGCGGCGGTGGTCGTGGGGAAGGCGGCGTCGAGGGGGTCGGAGCGGGCGGCGCGGTGCAGGAACGGGGCCAGGTCGGCGTGGGCGGTCAGGGCCTCCCATCCGAGCGCATCCACCACCAGCAGGCACACCCGCGCCGCCGACGGCAGGCTGATCACGTCGGGCTCGTCGGTCACCCCGGTGGCGCGCAGGAGCGCACAGCCGAGGTCGGCCAGGGACGCCTGCCCGTAGCGGGGCGCCGGCAGTGTGGCTGTCACGGGAACGCGACCTCCACATGATCCGGTGCAGACAGAACCTAACAGTCGTTCACGGCCGTTCGGGTCCGTGGACGTGGACGGTGATGTCGTCGGTCGCTCGGATTGCGTCGACCAGCCGCTCTCCGGGACGAACCCGCGCCCCCGGCCACACCACCGACCGCACCACCTCGCCTTCGATCACGGCGCCCTCCCCGATCACGCTCTCACCCCCCGAGGCGGCCAGGTTGGCAGCGAGGTACTCGCCGGGGGTCCCGCAGTCGAAGTACGCCACGGTGCTCTCGACGAGCTCGAGGCGGCCGGTGTCGGCGTGCGGCGCGAACACCGCCTGGTGCAACCCGAGCCGCTCCGCGGGGATGTCGCGGACCACCGTCCACGGCAAGACAGCCGCACCGCAGTAGCGCCGCCCGTCGAAGTCTGCCCGCGGGAGATCGCGGACGGTCAACAGCCGCACCCGTGACCGGTCCCAACCGGCCACGAAGCTGTCGAGGGCGTGCGGGTGGTAGACGTCGACGTTGAGCACCAGCACGTCTCGCCCGTCGACCCAGTCGCGCAGCTGACCGAGCGCCCCGGCGGTCCCCAGCGCCTGTGGCGCCTCGATCGAGACGTGCACGCCGCGCGCGGCGAGGTGGGCTTCGAGCTGGTCACGGCCGTGGCAGACGTTCACCGCGATCCGCTTGACGACGGGGCGGAGCCGGGCGAGGGCCCGGTCGACCAACGCGACGTTGTCGACCGGGCACAGCGCCTTGGGACGGACGTGCGTGAGCGGCCGCAGGCGCGTCCCCGCGCCGGCGGCCAGCACCACCCCGACCAGGTCGGAGGTCAAGCGGCGGCCTGATGCGAGGGACGGGCGCGTTCCTCGTCGACCTTCCGACGGCCGACCTGGACCAGACGCAGGGTGGTGATCAGCCCGACCCCTCCGATCAGGTTGCCGAGCACCGACCAGGCGAAGACGCCGAGCCAGTCGAGGTAGCCGAACGGGGCGCCGACGTGCAACGCGGCGAACATCTCCAGGGAGGTCACGATCGAGTGCAGCATCGGCGTGCCGGCCAGCAGGAACGCCGTCACGACCGCAGCGGTGAGCTTGCCGAGCATGGACCGGGTGCCCCGCTCCATCCAGGTCATCAGCGTCAT
>JALYHG010000281.1 GCA_030776725.1 Actinomycetota bacterium | reverse complement strand
GTCGTACTCCGCCGCCGCGGGGAGCTCGATCAGCGCGTCGACGGTGCCGAGGTCGCGACCGCGGTCGTCGACGACCGCCATCCCGACCAGCTCCGACGCGAGGTAGGTGTCGTCCTCTCGGTCCCCGCCCCGCTCGGCCTCCAGCACCGTGCCGCGGACACGCTCGGCGGCGGAACGGTCAGCGACGTCCTCGAAGGTGACCAACAGCCGTCCCTGGTGGGGACGGGAACGCACGACCGTGAACGTGCGGCCGGCCCCGTGGAGCCGTTCGCCGGGTCCCAACCGCTCCGGACGGTCCGTCAGGAGCGCAACGACGACCTCGCCGCGGATGCCGTGGGGCTTGACGATCCGCCCTACTGCGACGCGGTCGGACGGGTGGCCCGGCACCGTCAGTCGATGATCTCGACGTTGACGTTGGTGTCGCCCTCGGTCGCGGCCTTGCACACCGTCCGCAGCGCCTTGGCGGTGCGCCCCCGCTTGCCGATCACCTTCCCGACATCGTCGGGGTGGACCCGCAACTCGAGCGTGACGTTCCGGCCGCGGCCGTCCTCGACGGGCGTGACCGACACGTCATCGGGGTGGTCGACCAGCTGTTCGGCGACGAACTGCAGTAGACGCTCAGCGCTCAAGCCTCCTCCTCCGTCTCGTCGGGGGTGGTGCCACGCGAGCCGCCACCGCCGCCCCCGACCGAGGCGGCGCGCTCGTCGCCCTCACCGGGTCCGCCTTCGGTCTCGCCGCGGACCGCCTCGGTCTCGGCGACCGGTGCCGCGGTGGTGTCCTCGGGGACGCCGGGCGCGGCTTCGACCTCCTCGGGCGCCGCGGCCGCCTGCTGGGCGGGGGCGTCGCCGCCGCCGGTGACCTGCGACTGGTCCGCGGTGCGGGCCGCCTGGTCGCGCGCCTGGTCGGACGTGCGCACCGGCGTCTGGGTGCGGACCCGCTCGGGGGCCTCGCCGGACTTGAACTCGTCCCACACCCCGGCGATGCGCAGCAGGTTCTCGACCGGGTTGGTGGGTTGCGCGCCGTGGCGCAGCCAGTGCAGCGCCCGCTCGTGGTCGATCTCGACGACCGACGGGTGCGCGGTCGGGTTGTAGTGGCCGATGATCTCGATGAACCGTCCGTCGCGGGGCGAGCGGCTGTCGGCGGCCACCACCCGGAAGTAGGCGTTCTTCTTCCCACCCTCGCGACGCAGGCGGAGTTTGACAGCCATCTTCGGATCCTCGTGATCGGGCCGGCGGTCGGCCGGTGGCCGGCGCCGGCGGTGGGGCTGGCCTGTACCCACGCGGACCGATCGGTGTGGTTCCCAGGTCGGGCGGCGGGGCGGAGACAGCCGGGATGCCGTACGGCCCCGCGGGGCACGGTGCCGAGCGGGACAGTGCAGCAGCCTAACCGGTGGCGCGGCCTGCGGCGACCGCCGGCGACGTGCGCCCGATCGGTCGGGCGGTCAGCCCTCCGAGGGTGGCCACAGCCAGGCAGCGCCGCGGACGCCACTGGCGTCGCCGTGCGCCGCGCGGCGGACGGGGGTGGTGACCTCCCCACCGAACACCCATCCCGCCAGCCGTTGAGCGACGGCGCTGTAGAGCCGGTCGACGTTGGACATGCCCCCGCCCAGGACGATCACGTCGGGGTCCACGACGTTCACCACCGACGCCAGCGCGCGGGCCAGGCGGTCCTCGTAGCGGCGCAAGCTGGCGTCGGCGTCGGTGTCACCGGCTTCCGCGGCTGCGACGATGCTCTCAGCGTCGCTGCGACGGCCGGTGGCGGCGCGGTGGTCGCGTTCGAGGCCGGGACCCGACAGCCACGTCTCGACGCAGCCGTGCCGGCCGCACCAGCAGGCGGGTCCGGGGATCTCGTCGTGGCGCGCCCACGGCAGGGGGTTGTGGCCCCACTCGCCGCCGACCCCGTTCCGCCCGGTCAGGATGCGGCCGCCGATCGCCACTCCGGCGCCGGTGCCGGTGCCCACGATCGCCGCGAACACCACCTCGGCGTCGGCGCCAGCGCCGTCGGTGGCCTCTGACAGGGCCAGGCAGTTGGCATCGTTGGCGCAGCGCACGTCGCGGCCCAACGCATCGCTGACGTCGCGGGAGAAGGGCCGTCCGTTCAGCCACACCGAGTTGGCGTTCTTGATCAGGCCCGTCACGGGCGAGTGCGTCCCCGGCATGCCGATGCCGACCGTGCCGCGACGGCCGGTCTCGCCCTCGAGGCGTTCCACCAGCTCGGCGATGGTGCGGATGCTGGCGGCGTAGTCGTGGCGGGGGGTGGTGACGCGGTGGCGGGCGACGTCCTGGCCGTCGTCACCGAGCGCGACCGCTTCGATCTTGGTCCCGCCGAGGTCGACCCCGATCCGCATCGGCGGGTGCGGCGGTCAGCGCTTCTTGCGCTTGGGGGCCGGCTGCAGGCCAGGGAAGCCGCCCAGGCCACCGCCCGGCATCTGGACCTGGCCGGACTGTTGCAGCTGACGCAGCGCCTTGGCCTGGGCCATCTGACCGCGGACCGCGCCCTTGCCCCTCCCGCGGCCGTCGCCGCCCCCGGCCATCTTCATCACCGACCGCATCATCTTCTGGGCTTCTTCGAACTGCTTGACCAGCCGGTTGACGTCGGTGACGGTCGTACCCGACCCCGCCGCGACCCGTCGGCGGCGCGAGCCGTTGAGGACCTTCCTGGGATCGCGACGCTCCCGGGGGGTCATGGCCTGGATGATCGCCTCGACCCGTTTGAGCTGCGAGTCGTCGAGGTCCACGCCCTTCAACTGTTTGCCGACCCCGGGCAGCATCCCGAGCAGGTTGGTCAGTGGCCCCATCTTCTTCAGCTGCTGCAGCTGGTCGAGGAACTCCTCGAGCGTGAAGTCGCCGGAGAGCAGCGCCTCCTCCGCGCGACGGGCCTCCTCCTCGGAGTAGGTCTCCTCGGCCTTCTCGATCAGCGTGAGCATGTCACCCATGCCCAGGATCCGACCGGCCATGCGGTCGGGATGGAACTGCTCGAACTCGTCGAGCTTCTCGCCGACCGACGCGAACTTGATCGGCCGTCCGGTGACCTCCGCCACCGACAGGGCCGCGCCGCCGCGGGCGTCGCCGTCGAGCTTGGTGAGGATCACCCCGTCGAAGCCGACCTGATCGAGGAACGCCTTGGCGACGTTCACCGCCTCCTGGCCGATCATCGCGTCGATCACGAACAGCGTTTCGACCGGGTCGACGGCCGCGCGGATCGCGGCGGCCTGGTCCATCATCTCCTGGTCGACGTGGAGGCGACCGGCGGTGTCGACGATCACCACGTCACAGCCGGTGTCACCGGCGGCGCGGAGGGCGTCGCGGGCGACCGGGACCGGGTCGCCGGATTCCGTCGGGGCGTACACGTGCACCCCGCCCTGCTGGGCGAGGACGCGCAGCTGCTCAACGGCGGCGGGGCGCTGCAGATCGCAGGCGACCAGCATGGGGTGGCGGCCCTTGCGCTTGAGCTGCTGGGCGAGCTTCCCGGCGGCGGTGGTCTTCCCCGAACCTTGCAGGCCGGCCAACATGATCACCGCCGGGCGTCGTGCGCCGAGGTCGAGTGGGGCGGTGTCTTGGCCGAGCGCGCGGGTCAGTTCCTCGTTGACGGCCTTGATCACGTGCTGGGTGGGGTTGAGGGCCCGGGAGACATCCTCGCCGACCAGCTGTTCGCGGAGCCGCTGCACGAAGCGGCGGACCACCATGATGTTGACGTCCGCCTCGAGCAGCGCGAGGCGGATGTCCTTCAAGACGGCATCGACGGTCTGCTCGTCGAGCCGGCCGCGGCCACGGAGGCGGCCAAGCGCGGCCTCGAGCCGATCGGAGAGCGCGTCGAACACGACGGGTGCCCGTTCTCGTGGGGACGGTGGAGGTTCGCGCCAGCAGGGTACCGGGTGGTGTGGCCGTCAGGCCGCCGCTGCCCGGTCGGCGAAGAGCGCCTCGACGAACGCATCCGCGTCGAAGGGTGCGAGGTCGTCGATGCCTTCTCCCAGGCCGACCAGCTTGACCGGGATGCCGAGGTCGCGCTGCACGGCGACGACGATCCCGCCCTTGGACGTCCCGTCGAGCTTGGTCAGGATCAGCCCGGTGACGTCGACCGCGTCGAGGAACGCCCGTGCCTGTGTCACGCCGTTCTGACCGGTGGTCGCGTCTATCACCAGCAGCACCTCCTGGAGGTCGCCGGCTTGCTTCTCCAGGACGCGCTTGACCTTGCCCAGCTCGTCCATCAGGGCCGTCTTGTTGTGGAGACGGCCGGCCGTGTCGACCAGCAGGACGTCCGCGTCGGTGGCCTTGGCGGCGTTGTACCCGTCGTAGGCGACGGCAGCGGGGTCCGCACCGGGGTCCTTCGCGACCAGGCGCGCCGCGGCGCGCTCCGCCCACAACCCCAGCTGGTCGATCGCGGCGGCCCGGAAGGTGTCGGCTGCGGCCAGGACCACCGATCGGCCTTCGCGGGTCTCGCGGGCGGCGAGCTTCCCGATCGAGGTGGTCTTCCCGGTGCCGTTGACGCCCGTGACCAGCCACACGGTCGGTTCTTCGTGATCGGAGCGGACCAGGTCCCGTGGGCCGGCGGCCAGCAGGACACGCAGCTCGTCCTTGAGCAGTTCGATCACGCCGTCGGCGCCGGTGACACCCTCCTCCCGGGCGCGGGTGCGGACCTGTTCGACCAGCGCCAGGGACGTTGCGACACCGACGTCGGCGGCGATCAGGGTCTCCTCGAGGCCCTCCCAGGCCTCGTCGGTGATCCCCCGGCCGAACAGATCGGCGACCTGCGCGGTGAGCAGGTTCCGCGACCGCACCAGACGGCGCCGGAACCGCTCGCCGAGCGTGATCTCCTCGACCGGCGGGGCCGGGGGCGCCTCCGGCGCCGGCACGGTCGGTGCCTCGGGCGGAGCGGCGGTCTCCGGCGG
>JALYHG010000280.1 GCA_030776725.1 Actinomycetota bacterium | reverse complement strand
TCGCCGCCATCTTCCGCGATGCCTCGTCGATCATCTCGTCGCCGAACATGACCGCGCCCCGCTTCTGTTGGCCGGTGGCATCTGCGTAGGCGGCGACGATGTCCTCCGCCCGCTCGTAGACCTCCTGGGAGACCCCGTACACCTCGTTGGCGGCATCGATCTGGCCCGGGTGCAGGACCCACTTCCCGTCGAAGCCCAGGAGCCGGCTGCGGGTGGCCACCTCCCGGAACCCGTCGACGTCGCGGATCTGGGCGTAGGGCCCGTCGATCGCTTGGACGCCGGCGTAGCGGGCGGCGACCAGGATGCGCATCAGCACCCAGTGCCAGTGGTCGCCGGGGTAGTCGGGCTGGATGGCCCCCACCGTCAAGCTGGGCATCCCCAGCGCCGCCGCCATGTCGCCCGGCCCGAAGATGAACGTCTCGACCCGGTCGGAAGCGGCCAGGATCTGGTCAGCGTTGGTCAACCCGGCGGCGTTCTCGATCTGGATCTCGAGCCCGATCGATCCCACGTCCCAGCCGTTGTCGAGCTCCACCTGACGCAGGACGTGATCGACGAAGTGGACCTGCGCGGCGTCCTCCACCTTGGGGATCATCACGCAGTCGAGGATCTCGGGGCCGGTGTTGGACACCACGTGGATGAGGTCGTCCAGGCACCAGCGGGTGGAGACGTCGTTGACCCGCACCACCCGGACCTTCCCGCCCCAGTCGCCGCTGCGCAGCGCCTGCACGACCGTCTCCCGGGCGGCGGGCTTGACGTCGGGCGCGACCGAGTCCTCCAGATCGAGGAAGACCTGGTCGGCGCCGAGGTGCTGGGCCTTGGTGAGCATCTTCTCGGACGAGCCGGGGACCGCCAGGCACGACCGCCTGGACCGCAGCGGCCGGCTCGCAACAGCTGCGTTGAGCACGCGTCGCTCCTTCGAGGGCTTTAGGCGCCATCCTGGCAGCCGCGCCGGCACCACCGCTAATCGGTGTCGCCGTTGCCGTGCCACTGGGCCTCACGTTCGCGGTGGCGACGCAGCACCTCCTGATGAGGCGGGGCGCTCCCCCCGAGCCGCGCCGGGACCCACCAGTCATCACCAGGGGTCGGCTCATCGGGGTATCTCACCTGGATGTCGTGGAGCATCTCCTCCATCGTGGCGCGCAACTGGTCGGTCACCGCGGTCAGGTCCGCGTCGCCTGGCACCTGCATCGGCTCCCCGATCCGCACCAGCACGGGGATCCGGCGGACCAGGTGGATGCGGCGCCCCTTGGTTGAGAACCGCTGTGTCCCCCAGTTCACGGTCGGGATCAGCGGCACGCCGGCGTCGCGGGCCATGCGGGCGGGACCGGTCCGGAACGGCAGCAGCTCGAACGACTCCGAGATCGTCTGCTCGGGCGCCACCGCGACGACCTCGCCGCCGCGCAGGCGCTCCACGGCCGCCGAGAACGCCTCGGCCCGGCCGGCGCGGCTGGCCCGGGCGACCGGCACCTGACCGGCGCCGCGGAGCAACCACCCCACCGAGCGCCGTTCGAACAGCTCCTGTTTGGCCAGGAACCGCACCGGCCGGCCGAGGTGGACGTACAACGGCCAGGCGGACATCACCCAGTCCGCGTAGCTGTGGTGGTTGAAGGTGAGCACCGCCCCGCCGGTGGGCGGCAGGTGCTCCATGCCGTGGATGTCCAGCCGCCACCCCATCGACCGGACGAACAGGATCACCGTGCGGGCCCCGAACCGGAAGGCCCACTCGGGGCGCTCACGTCCCATGACGGCGAGCGTAGACGCCGGGTCAGCCCATCCCGGCGGCGCGGCCCCGCGCGACCAGCCGTTCGGCCATCTTCCGCGACGCCTCGTCGATCATCTTCCCTTCGAACGCCGCCGCCCCCCGCCCCGCCTCGATCGCTTCGCGGTACGCGTCCAGGAGGCGGCGGGCGTGCTCGAACTGCCGCGGGGTCGGGGTGAACACCTCGTTGGCGATCGCCACCTGCGACGGGTGGATGCACCACTTGCCGTCCATGCCCAGCAGCTTCGCGCGAGTGGCCATCTCGCGGTACCCGTTGGGGTCGCCGTAGTCGCCGTAGGGACCGTCGATCGCCTGGCACCCGACCGCGCGGGCGTTGTTCACGATCTGCGCCACGACGAACGCCCACTGGTAGCCGGGGTAGTCGGACTCGAGCATGCCCAGGTCCAGCTGGGGGATGCCCATGTCGGCCGCGTAGTCGCCGGAGCCGAAGATCAGCGTCTCGATCCGGTCGGTGACGCGGGCGATCTCGGTCATGTTCACCGACCCGGTCCCCGTCTCGATCTGGACCTCCAACCCGAGCCGGTCGCGGTGCCCTCCACCATCGGACGTCCCCCCCAGCTCCGCCTCGAGCTGGTTGAGCAGGTGCTCGACGAACCACAGCTGCCCGGCGTCCTGCACCTTGGGGATCATCAGGCAGTCGAGACGGCCGTGGGCGCGGCCCACCACCTCGACGATGTCGGCGTACGCCCACCGGGTGGTCACGTCGTTCACCCGGACCGCCACGACCTTCCCGCGGTAGTCGTTGGTGTGCAACGCCTCGATCACTTTGGCGCGGGCCGACTCCTTCTCGTCGGGGGCGACGGCGTCCTCGAGGTCGAGGAACACGTGGTCGGCGTCGCTCTCGGCGGACCGGCTCAACATCTTCTCGTCGGACCCGGGGACCGCCAGGCACGAGCGGCGCAGTCGGGCGGGGCGCTCCTGGCGCTGACCCACGCTGTGGAACGGGTTGATCATCAGTCCTCCGGCTGTGGCAACCAGCTCATCATCGCCCGCAGCCGCTTGCCCACGTCCTCGATCGGGTGTGCCAGCTGCCGATCCCGCTCTGCGTTGAACCACGGCCGACCCCGGTCGTCCTCTTCGATCCATCGCCGGGCGAACGACCCGTCCTGAATCTCGGCCAGCAGCTGCTTCATGCGCTCCTTGGTCGCCTCGTCGATGACCCGTGGCCCGCACGCGTAGTCACCGTACTCAGCCGTGTCGCTGATCGAGTACCGCATCCGCTGGAAGCCGCCCTCGTACAGCAGGTCGACGATCAGCTTCAGCTCGTGGAGGCACTCGAAGTAGGCGACCTCGGGCTGGTACCCGGCCTCGATCAGCGTCTCGAAGCCCTTCTGGATCAGGTTCGAAACGCCCCCGCACAGCACCGCCTGCTCCCCGAACAGGTCGGTCTCGGTCTCCTCGGCGAAGGTCGTCTCGATCACCCCCGCGCGGGTGCACCCGATGCCTTTGGCGTAGGCCAGGGCGACATCCCGAGCCCGACCGGTGGGGTTCTGATGGACGGCGACCAGTCCCGGGGTGCCGTTGCCCTCCACGTATGTGCGGCGCACCAGGTGCCCGGGGGACTTGGGCGCGACCATCACGACGTCCACCTCCGGCGGTGGGGTGATCTGGGCGAAGTGGATGTTGAACCCGTGTGCGAACAGCAGGGTGTCACCGGCGGTCAGGTTCGGGGCGACGTCACGCTCGTAGACGTGGCGCTGCTCGGTGTCGGGGAGGAGCATCGCGATGACCTGACCCCGACGGGCCGCCACATCGGTGTCTGCGACGTCGATCCCCGCCTCCTGGGCACGCTGCCGCGAACGCGAGTCGGGGCGCAGGCCGACCACCACGTCGACACCGGACTCGGTGAGGTTGCGGGCGTGAGCGTGGCCCTGCGAGCCGTAGCCGAGCACCGCGACGCTGTGCCCGTCGAAGAGCGTGAGGTCAGCGTCGTCGTCGTAGTACATCGTGGCCATCGTGTGTCCTCCGGATCAGGTCGGCAGCGCGCGGCCGCACCGGCCGAGCGACGCATGCTAGGAGCCACTGCCGCGCCTGCAGGAAAGGACCGCCATGCTCACCGATGAACTGGGGATCACGTTGCCCGAGGTCGGGCTGGTCATCATCGCGGGCCTCGGCGTGTACACCGCCGTCATCGTGTACACGCGGCTGTTCGGCCAGCGCAGCCTCACATCGCTTGCGACGTTCGACTTCGCCGTGACCGTCGCGATCGGGGCGATCGTCGGCCGGGTCGTGCTGGTGCGCACCTCCCTGCTGGCGGGGGTGATCGGCCTCGGGGTGCTGTTCGCCGCCGAGACCGCCGTCAGCATGCTCCGCAACCGTCTGAAGTGGATGGGCCGGATCCTGGACAACCCTCCGGTGCTGGTCTTCCTCGACGGCGAGTTCCTCACCCCGCCGCTGCACCGCACCCACCTCTCAGAAGATGACCTCCTCGAGAAGGTCCGGCTGCAGGGCGTATCGTCGATGGACCACGTACGAGCGGTCGTGTTCGAACGCAACGGCGGCATCAGCATCCTGACCGGCGAGGACCTCGACCCGGCGTTGCTCCGCAACGTGCGGGGCGCCGAACGTCTACAACGGACCTGAGACGTGCGCCGAGCGCGCCGCCACCGCGGCGTAGCGCTCCCCGATCCGCTGAACGCTGACCGCAACACCGAAGCATGTGCTCAGCGCCTCGTCGGTGACGAGGTCGTCGATCGGGCCGGCAGCCATGATCCGACCCTCCCGCAACAGGATCGCGTGGGTGAAGCGGGGCGGGATCTCCTCGACGTGGTGGGTGACGAACACGACGCCCGCAACCGCTGCGTCGTCGGCGAGGCGCGACAAGGCCGCGATCAGCAGCTCCCGGCCGGGGAGGTCCAAGCCGGCGCTGGGCTCGTCGAGGAGGACCAGGCGGGGTTCACCCATGAGGCTGCGAGCCAGCTGGATGCGCTGGCGCTCCCCCTCCGACAGCCTCGCGAAACCGACGTGTGCCAACGATCCGCAACCCACGTCGCGCAGCAGGCCCAGGGCCCGGCCGTGCTCGGCGGGAGTGAACTCCTGCCGCCACCGCCGCAGCGTCGCGTCCTTCCCGGTCAGCACCACGTCCAGGGCGGTGGCGGCGTCGGCGACGTCGCGGGCCAGCGTGGCGCTGACGTACCCGATCCCGGTCCGCAGGTCACGCAGATCCGTGCCGCCGACCCGCCGTCCCAGGACCCACGCCCGCCCGCGCGTGGGGAGCAGGTATGTGCTCGCCAGGCGGAGCAGCAACGACTTGCCGGAGCCGTTGGCGCCGAGGACCACCCAGCGTTCCCCCGGCTGCACCGTCCACGTGATGTCCGCCAGCAACGGCCGGCCGTCACGGACGACCGCGACGTGGTCGAGAGCGATGACCGGCGCGTGGGCGCTGGCCGCCACGACGACCTACACGATCCGCTGTAGGCGTAGCTTGCTGCCGTCGGTGATCGACCGGCTGCCCCGCGCGAGGGCGATCTGACCGGTGCGGGCCATCTCTCGGATCCCGAACGGCTCCAACAGGTGCAGCAGCGCGTTCAGCTTCTCGGGGGCGCCCGACGCCTCGATCGTGATCGATTCGTGGTCCACGTCGACGATCTTGGCCCGGAACACGTCGACCAGCTCGATGATCTTGCTGCGATCCGCCTGCTCGGCGGTGACCTTGACCAGCTGCAGCTCGCGGCCGACCGCCGACTCCGGCTCGAGCTCCACGATCTTCAGCACGTTGATCAGCTTGTTCAGCTGCTTGGTGACCTGCTCGAGGTGCATCGCCTCGGCCCCCACCACGATCGTCATCCGCGACACCCGCGGGTCCTCGGTCGGGCCGACCGCGAGCGAGTGGATGTTGTACCCGCGGCGGCTGAACAGGCCCGCGACCCGCGCGAGGACACCGGGCTTGTTCTCGACCAGCACGGCGATGGTGTGGTTCTTCATCACCTGTCGTGCCCCTGTCGCTGCGCGGCCTGGCGGGCCCACCACTCGTCGGCGGACTCGATGATCTCGTCGTTCCCGCACCCGGCAGGCACCATCGGGAACACCTTCTCGGTGGGGTCCACTCGCACGTCGATCAGGACCGGCTGGTCGGTGATCTCGTACGCCTTGTCGAGGATCGGGACCATCTCCGCGACCGTCGAGGCGCGGAAACCGGGGATCCCGTAGGCGTCGGCGAGCTTGACCAGGTCGGGCAGGTCCGGGGGGAGCTCCACCTCGCTGAACCGACCGTCGTAGAACAGCTCCTGCCACTGGCGAACCATGCCCAGGAACCCGTTGTTGATCACGGCGAACACCACGGGGATGTCGTGCTGCTTCGCCGTCGCCAGTTCCTGCAACGTCATCTGGAAGCAGCCGTCACCGTCGATCGCGACGACGCGCCGGTCCGGTCGGCCGACCTTCGCGCCGATCGCAGCGGGGACCGCGAAGCCCATCGTCCCCAACCCGCCCGAGTTGATCCACGTCCGTGGCGCGCTGAACGCCAGCAGCTGCGACGCCCACATCTGGTGCTGGCCGACACCGGCCACGTAGATCGCCTCGTCACCGAAGCGCTCCCCGATCGCCCGGATCGCGGTCTGGGGCTTCAACGGGCCGGCGTCGTCCTGTTCCCAACGCAGTGGGTGCTCGTTGCGCCACGTGCGCAGCTGCGCGCGCCACTCAGCCGTGTCCGGCTTGGCCGCGTCACCCGCCTTCCGTGCGATGTCGACCAGTTGGCCGACCACGACCTTCGCGTCACCGACGATCGGGACGTCGACGGGGCGGTTCTTCCCGATCTCGGCCGGGTCGATGTCGACGTGGATGATCCGCGCGTGAGGGGCGAACGCTGACAGCTTCCCGGTCACCCGGTCGTCGAAGCGGGCGCCGAGCGCGATCAGCAGGTCCGCCTCCTGCATGGCCATGACCGCAGTCCACTCGCCGTGCATGCCCGGCATCCCCAGGCACAGCTCATGACGGTCAGGGAACACGCCCCGCGCCATCAGCGTGGTCACGACCGGCAGTTCGAGGAGGTCGGCGAGCTCGCGCACCTCCTGCTCCGCTCCCGCCCGTACGAGCCCTCCGCCGGCGTACACGACGGGGCGTCGGCTCCGCGAGATCAGGTCGATGGCGTCGCGGACCATCTTGCCGTGCCCGCGGATGGTCGGGCGGTACCCGGGCAGGTCGAGATGCTCGGGCCAGCCCCACTCCAGCGTGGCGTTGAGCACGTCCTTGGGGATGTCGACCAGCACCGGACCGGGTCGACCCGACCCGGCGATGTGGTAGGCCTCCTTGATGGCGCCGGGGATGCGCTCGGGCTGGGCGACCATCTCGTTGTGTTTGGTGCACGGCATGGTGATGCCGGTGACGTCGGCTTCCTGGAAGGCATCCGAGCCGACCGCGGCGGTGGGGACCTGCCCGGTGATCGCGAGGACCGGGACCGAGTCCATCAGCGCGTCGGTCAGGCCGGTCACGAGGTTGGTCGCGCCTGGTCCCGACGTGACGATGGTCACGCCGACCTTCCCGGTCGCGTGGGCGTAGCCCTCGGCCATGTGGACCGCGCCCTGCTCGTGGCGGACGAGGATGTGGCGGACCGACGAGTCGAGGAGCGGGTCGTAGGCGGGCAGGATCGCCCCGCCCGGCAAGCCGAACACGACCTCCACCCCGAGCTCCTCGAGACTGCGCATCACGGCCTGGGCGCCCGTCACCTGCATGGTCGGTGCCTCCCCTGCTTCGTTCGTCCTCGAACGACTCGGACCTCCCGCTCCGGGAGGTCCGCGCGTTCTGCGACCGCAGCGGACACTAGGTCACGACGACGAGCCGCCCGGGTACCCGCCGGGTGAGCTCGATGATCGTCGCGTGACGCATGTGTCCTCCACGATCTGCGTCGATCCGGTTCCGTGGCCGGTTCCGTGGCTCGTCGTTGGTCCCGGGTCCGTCCTCGTGACACCGGTGGCGTCAACCCCGACGGTCGGACGCGGGCCGTTCGGCCGGCGCCTACCAACGTATGGTCTCCGGTCCGGCTGCTTCGGTCAAACGGGCCGTCAGGCGGGCCTCAGCCCGACAGGGACCGGGTCGCGGGTGTTGGCATCGCGGGTGGCGGCGGAGTCGAAGTAGAAGTCCATCTCGGCGATCCGGCCGTCACGGACGACGAACACGATGCAGTCCTCGGTCTCACGCACCTTCCCGGTCTCACCGCAGATGGCGTAGTTGTGTACCTCCACCACGCAGCGGTCCCCGTCGCACGTCCAGCGGTTGGGCGTCAGCGTCCACTTCTCCCAGTGCTCGAAGGC
>JALYHG010000279.1 GCA_030776725.1 Actinomycetota bacterium | reverse complement strand
GTCGCTGAAGACCCGCGTGCGGCGGCTCCGCCCGTACCAGGTCGAGGCCGCCGAGCGGCTGGTCGCCGAGCCCGCCGGGTCGTCGTGGCCGAGCGGGCACCCGGCCGTGGCCGCAGCCGTGCTGACCGCCTTGGCGCCGCAGCTGCCCCGCGCCACCCGAACCGCCGGTGGGGTCATCGCCGGGTTCGTCGCGACGTCACGGGTGTACGTCGGGGTGCACTACCCGACCGACGTCGTGGCCGGCCTCGGCCTGGGGGGGATGTGCGGGGCGGCCTGGCGGCTGGCCACGCGTCGCTACCGGCGGTCGCGCGGGATGACCAGCTGAGTGCGGACGTCAGCCTCCCAGCAGCGGAAGCGTCCTGCCGACCACCGAACGCGACCGCTTGGCGACGGTCCGCGCGATGCTGCGCAACGCCTGCGCGGCAGGGACGTCGGGGTGCGCGTCGACGATCGGGACGCCGCGGTCGCCGCCTTCCCGCAACGTCGGGTCGATCGGGATGCGGCCCAGCAGGTCGGTGTCGAGCTCCTCTGCCACCTGCCCCCCGGCGCCCGACCCGAAGATGTCGTGGGTCGTGCCACACGCGTGGCAGGTGAAGCTGGCCATGTTCTCGATCACCCCGGCGACGTGCATGCCGGTCTCCTCCGCCATCTGACCGGCGCGGACGGCGACCTTCCCGGCGGCCTCCTGCGGTGTGGTCACCACCAGCATGCCCGCGTTGGGCAGCATCTGGCCGAGCGAGATCGCGATGTCGCCCGTGCCCGGGGGCAGGTCGAGGAGGAGGAAATCCAGCTCCCCCCAGTAGACGTCGGCGAGGAACTGCTGCAAGGCGCGGTGCAGCATCGGCCCGCGCCACATCACCGGCCGGTCCGGGTCGGGGAGGAAGAAACCGATCGATATGACCTTGCAGCCGTAGGCCCGCAGCGGCATCACCATGCCCTCGAAGCCGAACGGTCGGCCGGACACGCCGAGCATGCGGGGGATCGAGTACCCGTAGATGTCGGCATCGACCACGCCGACGCGGTGTCCGTCAGCTGCCAGCGCCACCGCCAGGTTCGCGGTCACCGACGACTTGCCGACACCGCCCTTGCCGGACGCGACGGTGAACACGTGCGTCCGGGCGCTCGACGTCGCGAACGGGATCTCGTCGCCGCTGGTCTGGCCGCGTTCGGCCCGCAGACGCCGTCCGAGCGCCTCGCGCTTCTCGCCGGCCATGGCACGCAGGTCGAGGTCGACCTGGCGGACACCGCCGAGCCCTCGCACGGCGGCTTCCAGGTCGCTGGCGAGCCGGTCCGACTCCGGTGAGCCGGGGATCGGCACGTCCACCACGACGCGGACCCGGCCGCCATCGACCGCCACGTCCGAGATCATCTGCAGGTCGGTGACGGGCCGCTCCAGGTGAGGTTCGCTCACCTCACCGAGCGCGTCGAGAACCTGCTCAGGCGTCGCCACGACCACGACCTTCAACGGTTGATCAACGGGTTGGCGGCTGCGGTGAGCGCCGCCGCGGCGATGCTACCGGCGGATGCGCAGGCGGCCCCTCGATCCGGCGCCGCGTCGACGCCCGCGGTCGACGACGTCGACGATCGGTTAGCCTGCCGCCTTGCGCGCCGAGGCCTCGACCGGTCCTCGATCACCGGAGAGCACGTGCCCCGATCGGTCGCCGCCCTCGCGGCGCTGCTGGCATTGGCCACCTCGGCATGTCAGCTGCGCCTGGCCGCCGACATCGTCGTCGACGCAGGTCTCGACGGGACCTTCGAGCTGGTCGTCGCCGTGGACCGCGAGCTCGCGCGGCTCCTCGACGAGGTCGGGGTCGACGTGCTAGCCGGCTTGGACGAGGTTCGACGCTCCGCCCCGCAGTGGACGGTGCACACGGAACACGACGATCGCGGTTGGACGCTGCGGTTGCGGACGCGGTTCGACGGCGCGGAACAGTTCACCCAGCTCACCGACGAGCTGCACGCCGCACTCGACGACGACGACGCGCGACTGTTCGAGGATCTGCGGCTGCGGCGCCTGTCTGGCGGGCCGGTCGCCTTCGACGGGGCGGTCGGGTTGGTGCTCCCGGCGGCGCCTGGCGCCCGGGGTGCGGGCGTCGCGGTCGATGCGGATGACGTGCACCGGATCCTCACCGAGCGGGGCGAGGATCTGGTCCGCTACGACCTGCGGGTGACGCTCCCCGCCCCGCCACGCGTGCACGACGCGGACGAGGTCGATGGGACCACGCTGATCTGGCAGGCACCGGTCGGGCGGCTCCGGCCTGTCGCTGCGGTGTCCGAAGATCCTGGCGTCCCAGCGCTGCTGACGGTGATGGTCGGCGTGGTCGTGGCCGCGGGCACCGCCGCGGGCGCGGCCGCGCGCCGCCGCCACCGCCGGTTCACGCCTGCGGGGTGAGCTCCACCAGGGTGCAGGTGTCCTTCCAGCGCTCCAGCGCCGCCTCGCCGTCGGGCAGGTTGAGGCGGGTGCCGACACCGAGCGTGGCGATGCGGTCGAACTCGTCGCTGTCGTTGTCGATGATCCGCACCGACGCGGGGACCGCGCCGATCCGTGCCCGGACGTCCTTGCTCCGGGCGGTGAGCGTGACCTCGTCGGCTCCCTGGATGTTGGTGAGGTCCTGCTCGTCGGGTCCCGTCAGGACGAACACCTTCCCGCCTTGGTAGACGAACCAGGCCGGCTTGGTGACGGCGCCCCCGTCGGGCTGCGGGATGGTCACCCAGATGATCGCGCTCTTCTTGAGGGTGGCCTCCAGCGCATCCCCGACCACGCCTGCCGCGGTCGCCGACTCCGGTGCCTCGATGAACGCCGGCACGCGACCCACTTCCTGGTCGTTCAACAGCAGCACGAGCGTGTGGTCCTCGGCGCTGTGCAGGGTGACGCCCCGGCGGATCTCGTCACGGAAGCGATCCTCGTACATCTGTCCGCGTAGGGTGATCCGCCCGTAGGGGTGCTGGTAGACGAGCGCCCCGGCGGGGTCGAGGATCGCCCACGACTCGTCGTAGACGCCCTGCGGCCCGCGGTAGAGGCGATCGACACCGAACGGCTGGGCACGTGCGGGCAGCTCGCCGCGGACGACGATGACCGGGTCGATGACACCGGTCGCCGGGTCGTAGGAGCCGAGGTCGTAGACGAGGGCCGACAGCACCGCGACCCGTACCATGCCGTGCCTTCCCTGTAGGACCTGCGGCGGCGGCGCAGTATAGGTGGCGTCGATCTGGGTCAGGGCGCCAGTTCGACCCCGTGGCGGTCGAGGAAGTCGACCAGACCCGACGTCGTCGCCACCGACGTCAGCGTCGACCGGCCCACCCACGCCACCTCAGCAGCGTCGTCTCCCGCTGACACCACTCCGCCGACGACGTCCACCAGGAAGTCGATGATCACGTAGTGGCCCTCGTCGCCGATCGACTCGGCAACGCCGACCAGGTCGCCGACCTCCACGGCCAGCCCCGTCTCCTCGCGGACCTCGCGTCGGACGGCGTCGGTGAGGCGCTCACCGGGCTGCACCCGCCCGCCCGGCAGGCTCCAGCGGTCAGCGGCGGGCGGGCGCCCGCGCCGGACGACCAGGAGACGACCCTGCGGGTCGCGAGCGACCGCGCCCACGCCCACGACCGGTCCCAGAGGGCCTACCACGCCCGTTAGCGTAGGAAGCCCGATGACGGCAGGACCGTGTCCGGCTACGACCTACACACCCACACCACCGCCAGCGACGGCACGACCACCGCCGAGGACAACGTCCGACTGGCGTTGGCCGCCGGCTTGGGCGGCCTGGCCGTCACCGATCACGACAGCGTGGCGGCGTGGGACGACAGCTTCGCCGCGGCGGACGGGACCGCGCTGGAGGTCGTCCCGGGCGCGGAGCTGTCTGCGGAGCTCGGCGGCTACAGCGTCCACGTCCTGGGCTACTGGTTCGATCCCAGCGACGGAGCTCTCACCGCCGAACTGCACCGTCTGCGCACGGAACGCGACCGGCGCGCCCAGGAGATCGTTGAGCGCTTCGTCGAGCTGGGCGTTCCGGTCTCGCTCGATCGGGTCCGGCAGTTGGCCGGCGACGCCCCGATCGGGCGCCCCCACGTCGCCGCGGCGGTCGTGGACACCGGGGCGGCCAGAGACGTCTCGGAGGTGTTCGACCGGTGGCTGCACGACGGGGGTCCCGCGTACGTGCCCAAGTACGCGGTGGATCCCGTCCGGTGTGTACGCCTGATCGTGGAGGCGGGCGGGGTCGCTGTCCTCGCGCATCCGGGCTTGTACGGGCCGGCTGAACAGGCGCGGGCGGGGGTCGGCCTGGACGTCGCAACCGTCGAGGAGATGGCCGCGGCCGGCCTGGCCGGGATCGAGGCCGACCACCCCGATCACACCGCCGAGCAGGTCGCCCGCTACGGTGACTTGGCACGCGCACACGGCCTCGTGGTCACCGCCGGCTCCGACTTCCACGGCGAGCGCAAGGATCTCGACCTGGGCCAGGCCACGACGTCCCGCGCCCGTGTCGAGGTCTTGCGCGAACGGGCCCGCCGGTGAGCGGCGCGAGAGGAGCTGTCTTCGGTCTCCTAAGACCGCGACGGAGGTGTACACGTGAGCGCCTCAACGGCGTTGTGCCCCGAACGGCCTCTGCGGCCGGCAAGCGGTAAGGTCCACCTTCCGTCGCGGGACAGAGCTGATCGTCAGCGTTCGTGCCCAGTGAGGAGGCCGCCGTGTCTGAGGCTCCCAAGAAGGCAGCGAAGGTGGTCCCGCTGCCGACGCTGACCTTCCGGTCAGGTCCCCTGGCCGGCTCGTCGCTGAGCATCGAGGTCGACGACGGCACCATCGGACGCCGCGAGGACAACACGATCGTCATCCCCGAACCGCGGGTCTCGCGTGTGCACGCGTCGGTCCGTCGGGATGCGGGCGCGGTGATCCTGACGGACCTGGGCTCCAGCGCCGGCACCAAGGTCAACGGCGAGGAGCTCACCGGTCCTCGGGTGCTGCGGCACGGCGACCGCGTCACCTTCGGTCCGGTGGAGGCGATCTTCGAGGACCCGGCGATGGCGGCGCAGGACGAGGACGCCACCATGGTCTTGGAGATCCCCAAGGTCGAGACAGGGCCGCACCTGTCGCCCCGCCAGCAGCAGGTCTTGGAGCTGATGGCAGAGGGGATGACCAACAACGAGATCGGTGAGCAGCTGGGCGTGACCGAGCGCACCGTCAAGGCTTACGCCCAGGAGCTGTACGACAAGCTCGGGGTCCGCAACCGTGCAGGCGCCGTTGCGGAGGCCGCCAAGCTAGGGATCCTCGACGTCTGACCGTCTGAGCGGGCCATCATCGAACAGGCCCCGAGGGGAGCCGTACCGGTATGCCGGCCACCGTGTACGCGATCGCCAACCAGAAGGGCGGCGTCGCGAAGACGACCACCTGCTTGTCGTTGGCGGCGGCGATGGCCGAGCTCGACCGTGCGGTGCTTCTCGTGGACCTCGATCCGCAGGCGTGTCTGACCTTCTCGCTGGGCTACGACCCGGATGAGATCGACCCGTCGCTGCACGATGTCGTCGCTGGACGGGCCCGACTGGTCGACACCATCATCCAGCACCCGGTCGCGGACCTCGCCCCCGCCAACATCGACCTGGCCGGCGCGGAGGTGACCCTGCTCAGCCGGACAGGTCGCGAGTACCTGCTCCGTGGTGAGCTGGTTGATCTCGTTGGCAGCTACGACGTGATCCTCCTCGACTGCCCGCCGTCGCTGGGCGTGCTGACCATCAACGGCCTCACGGCCGCCGACGATGTGCTGATCCCCGTCCAGTGTGAGACGCTCGCGCACCGCGGAGTCTCTCAGCTGCTGGAGACGATCCAGGACGTCCGCCGCCTGACCAACCGCGGGCTGACCGTCCGGGGGGTGGTGGCCAGCCTCTTCGATCCTCGGACGTTGCACAGCCGGGAGGTCCTGCGCGACGTCGGCGAGCGGTACGGCTTGCCGCTGGTCGGCCCACCTGTCCGCAAGTCGATCCGTTTCGCCGAGGCACCGGCAGGCGGTCGCTCCATCCTCGACCATGCGGGATCGGTGCCCGGTGCGGCGGCCTACCGGGCGATCGCGCGCGAGCTGCTCGGGCTCGAGGTCGAAGAGGACCTGCTGGAGGCGGCCGGCTGGTCGCAGGAGCAACGGGCCGAGGTGCTCGACGTGCAGCAGGCCGGTCGTGGGTGAGTCACCGCGGGGGCTCGACCGGGTCCGTGCCCCCGATCCTGCCCGACCCCGTCGGCGCGACCTGGAGGGCGCCCGCGCGTTGTACTCGGTCGATCCCGACGCCAACCCCACGTCCACCGTGCTGGTGCGGTGTCCGCGCTGCGAGGTCGAACGCGGGTTGACCACCTCGGAGTTGCCAGGGCTGCTGTCGCTGCCCGTCCTCGTCGACCCGTTCCGGGGGCGGTTATGGACACGCTGCCCGACGTGTGAACGCCGCGCGTGGCTCCGGATCCGGCTCGGCCCCGGGGTGCCCTGGCCCTTCCGGCCGCCGCGGAGCGGGTAGACGCGCGTCCGTCGGCGGCGCGGATCACGGCAGGTGCTCCACCTTGACCCGGCGGGCCGAGGTCGGCCTTCCCTTCCCCCGCGCAGCCGGACCCCGCTCGGACGCGTCGAGCTCCGGTTGACCGTGGTCGTCCGCGTCGTGCGTCGGCGTCTTCGCCGGACCGCGTGGTCGCCGCTCCGACCTGGACGGTGCGGCCGGTTCCGGATCGTCGGGGGTGGTCGGGGTCGGTCGGGCACGGCGGGCCTGGCTCCTGCCGCGGCTGCGCACCCGGACCCGCGCCGGCTCGTCGCTGTCGCCGTCGCTGCCGCCGTCCACGTCCGTCGCCGGCTCATCGCTGTCGCCGTCGCTGCCGCTGTCCACGTCCGTCGCCGGCTCGCGGTCGTCGGGCGGGAGCGATGGATCCGCGACCGACACGTCGGCGTCGCCCGCGAAGCGCTCCCACGGAGTGTGCTCCGGCAGGTCGAACCGCTCGGTCAACAGGTCTGAGGTGGAGAAGACCTCCTCGAGCGGACCGTTGGCGGCACCCACGGCTTTGCGGATCACGTTGAGGCGGTCGAGTTCGTTGAACGTCGCGAACGTCACCGCGACGCCGGCCGCGCCGGCTCGGCCGGTGCGGCCGATCCGGTGCAGGTACATCTTCTCGTCTTCAGGGCAGTCGTAGTTCACGACGTGGGTGACGCCCCCGATGTCCAGTCCCCGGGCGGCCACCTCGGTTGCGACCAGGACGTCGGCCTTCCCCGCACGGAACCGCTCGAGGTTGCGTTCCCGGCGCGCCTGACGGAGGTCGCCGTGCACAGCGGTCGCGCTCATCCCCAGCCCGCGCAGCTCCTCCACCAGCCGGTCCGCCATCCGCTTGGTGCGCACGAAGACCGTGGCGAGATCCGCGGCCGGGGACTGCAGGATCCGTGCCAGGACCCGTGGTTTGTCCATCCGGTGGACGACGAAGAAATGCTGCTCGGTCTCCGGGGCCACCTGAGCTTCCTGAGCCTCGGCACGCAGGAACGTGGGATGGCGCATGTAGCGGCGGGCCAACGCCACGACGTCGGCGGGCATGGTGGCGGAGAAGAGCAGCATCTGCCGCGGCTCACCGCAAGCCTCCACGATCCGCTCGACGTCAGGCAGGAACCCCATGTCGAGCATCTCGTCGGCTTCGTCGAGGACGACGGCCGTCACACCCGACAGGTCGAGGTTGCCGCGCCCGATGTGGTCGAGGAGCCGGCCTGGGGTTCCCACGACGACATCGACCTCACCCTTGCGCAGCGGCTGCGTCTGGGGGTCCAGCGGGACCCCGCCGTAGACGGTCAGGATCCGCCTTCCGAGCTCCCCCCCGACCTGATCCAGGTCATCGGCGACCTGCAAGGTCAGCTCGCGGGTGGGGGTGACGACGAGCGCCTGCACCCGCCTCGCACCTGCCTCGATCCGCTGCAGAAGCGGCAACCCGAAGGCGAGCGTCTTCCCCGTCCCGGTGCGGGCCTGGCCGATGATGTCCGCACCGTCCAGCCCCAGGGGGATGGTGAGCTCCTGGATCGGGAAGGGCTCGACGATCCCCTGTGCGTCCAGCGCGCGGCACAGGGTCTCTGCGACGCCGAGGTCGCGGAAGGTCTTCGTGATCGATCTCTCCTCGGTGGTCGCCGTCCGGCGGTGGTCGGCGCGGTCGGCTACGCGGAACCTCGGCGCCGCAGCGCCTCGGGCCCTTCGCGGGCCAGCTCGATCGCCTGGGACGGTGTGAGCTCCACCGGTCCCGGTCGGTCGTCGAGCCGCTCGTCGTAGACGTGCACGTTGGGGGCGTTCCCTCGCGGGCGCGGCTCGGACCGTGCGATCGCGTCGGCGTGAACCCGAGCCTGCAGGTCATCCGACGCCTCCTCCACGCCACGGTCGTCCGACGGCTCCGCGGCGGTGGCGGCGACGGGCGTCGCGGCCGGCTCGATCCAGGCGTCGGTCGGCGCGGCGCGGTGCGACTGGGGCAGCTGTGGAGGGTGATGGGCGGTGAACGAGCTGCGCCGTCCGGTGTCGGGGCCAGCCGGCTCGGCTCCGCGCAGACGTGCCAGCAGACGCGTCACGACCGTCTGTCGTTCCGCGTCTGCCAAGGTTGCCTCCTGCCGTCACCGTCCCGAATGTACCGGCGACCGTCCCAGGGTTGCTCCCGAACGCCGGCTGGTGCAGGTTGCGCCTGGTCGCGACGAGGGCCGCGTCCTCGGTGAACGCCCCGGTTCTTCGCTACACCGGCCAGGTCTCCGCCCGCCAGGCGGCATCCCAGAACATCCACTCGTACCGGGCGGTGGTGACGAAATGCGCCCGCATCCGGGCGAGCAGGTCCCCGGCGGTGTCCTCGCCCACCCGGTCGGCTGTGGCCAGGACGTCGCGGACGATGCCCGCGAACGGCTCACCGCCGTAGGTGTCGATCCAACGCTGGTAGCGCGGATCGGGTGAGCCGTGGGCGAGCAGTTCCTTCCCGACCTCCCAGTAGATCCAGTAGCACGGCAGGACCGCCGCGAGCGCCTCGGCGAACGACCCCCCGTAGCACGTCGCGAGCAGGTAGCTGGTGTACGCGCGGTTGGTGGGCGCCACCGATGTCGCCGCCGCGGTTGCGGCCGGGATCCCGAGCTCGCCGAGCAGGTGCTCGTGGAGTTCGCGTTCGACCTCGATCGCGCCCGCAGCGTGCCGGGCGAACATCGCCACGTCGACGTCGGTTGCGGCCTTCGCGGCGCAGACAGCCAGCGCCCGGGCGTAATCCTCGAGGTAGTGGGCGTCCTGCACGACGTAGTAGGAGAACGCGTCGTCGTCGAGCGTCCCGTCCTTCAGACCGGCCAGGAACGGGTGCTCGAGGATCGCTGCGTAGATCTCGGTGATGTCGGACCACAGCGTCTGTGTCAGTGTCATCGTGGGGTGTCCTCCCAGCTCTCGCCGGCGTGCACGGCGTCCCAGAAGCGCAGCTCGAAGCGCACGACGCGCCGGAAGGCCCGTTCGACCTCGGGCGGCGCCGGTGCGGTCACGGTCGCGTCCAGCAGGGCGGCCAGCCGATCGACCCACTCGCCGAACGCCGGCGACGACCAGTTGTCGATGAACGGCCAGTAGGGGGAGCGCTCGTCGGCGCTTCCCCGAACCGACGCCCATGCGTCGAAGTAGGCACGTTCCGCCCCGTACAGGACGGTCAACGAGACGGGCCACCCGTCGACGGGAGCGGCGAGGACGAGCGAGGTGTAGCCCAGCGTGGTGGGCGACGGCTCGACGTCGAGTGGCAGCCCGTGCTGTGCCGCCTCGCGACGGAACAGGTCGATCTCCGCCTGGAGCGCGGGGAAGGCGCCAGCCAGCAGGTCGCGGGCGTGCTCGTTGGGGGCAAGTTCGACCAACCGTCCCAGGAAGCGCCGGAAGCCGACCACGAACCACTGGTCCTGTGTCAGCCACCGGTGGAACGCGTCGGAGCGGAGGGTGCCGTTCCCAGCGGCGCGCACGAACGGGTGGTCGGTGATCGCCGCCCACAGGTCGCGGTTGTCGGCGAGCAGTTGGGTGGAGACGCTCACGCTCGGGTCCTCTCCAGGGTCGGGATCCGCGCCCCGAGCCCCGCCAGGTCGGTGGTCCGCCGTGACAGCAGCGACCCAGCGACCGCCACGACGCTCGAGGCCAGCACCGCACCGGCGAACGGAGGCAACGTCGGCACGTCCTGCGGGAAGGTCGCCAGGACGGCGCCCTGGACGAGCGACCCGGTGGTCACCCAGCCGGGGGCCACCGCGCCGACCAGACCGGCGACAGCCCCCACGAGCGCCGCGCCGGTCGTCGCTCGCGACCACAGCCCCAGCATCGCCGGGACGACCGTGGCGGCGCACAGCAGGTCGGCGATGAGGAACAGCCGGAGCACCGAGTAGCCCTGTAGCGCGACAGCCAGCGCGGGGAGGACGAGGACCACCGTCACGGCCCGCGCTGCGCCCACATCCATGGACGGTCGCTCGCTCACCACCAGTGAGGCGAGCCCGTTCTCGAGCGTGTCGACCGACGACGCGACCAGCGACAGACCCAGGACCAGCACGCCCAGGTTCACCCACACAGGGACCGTGGCCATCAGGGCGAAGAACGGCACGGGCGGCGAGCCCAGGTCGAGGCCGGAGCCGGCCGCAACGATGCCCAGGACGCCGGCCACAGCCACGACCGGCGCTGTGACTGCCATCGCGACGCCGGCCCCGCCCGTCAGCGCCCGGGTCGACCGGGCTGCGAAGACACGCTGCCAGTAGCCCTGGTGGAACAGGTTCGCTGCGACGATCGCGATGACCAGCGTCACGGCGGCTTGGACCCCGATGGCGTCGACGCCCAGCAGCCCCGAGCGGGTCAGCGCTCCCGGCGCGTCGCGCACCCCGCTCAGCACCGCCACGACGCCGATCGCGAGCAGCACCACGACCAGCCAGGCCTGCCAACGGTCAGTGCGCAGCGACGCCCGCAACCCCCCGTAGGCCGTGTAGGCGAGCGTGACCGCAGCGACCCCCACGGTCGCCACCCACGGGGCGATCCCGGCGGTGATCGCGGCGACCGCCCCGACCGCGGTCAGCTCTGCGGTGACGAAGACCAGCATGTACAGGATCGAGATCGCGACCACGTAGGCGTGGAACGTCCGCCCGAAGCGCAGTCGCACGAACTCGGTCAGCCCGTGTCCGCGGGGCGCCACGGCCCGCAACCGACCCCCCAACAGGGCGAACGCCACCAACGGAGCGGCCGCGCCGATCGCGTACCCCAGCGCCGCGACCAGGCCCACGCCCGCCCCGACCTCCGGGGGGGCGAACAGGATCCACGCGCCCATGCCCGATGCGAAGAACGACAGCCCGAGCGCGGTGACGCCCTGGCTGTTCCGCGCGGTGGTGTACTCCTCGAGATCCTCGGCACCACCGCGCGCCCGGAAACCGACCCACGCGAAGACCGCCAAGGTCGCCGCGAGCAGGACCAGACCGGTAGCGGTGACCACGACGCGCTCCCTCCGCCGGTGCTAACCGGTTCAGGTTCAAGGGGTCTGCGCTCGGTCGCGCACTCTCAGCCGTGATGTGGTCACTACCGCGGGCGCTACTTGAGTGACGTGATCTGGTCACTACCGCTGGCGCTACTTGAGTGACGTGGCTACGGCTCCCCCGGCGTTGCTGGCTGCGACCGTAGACGCCGCTCACGGGCGGCGCCACGGGCCGGTGTACAGGACCACCG
>JALYHG010000278.1 GCA_030776725.1 Actinomycetota bacterium | reverse complement strand
TCAAGAACGCCTTGTTGGCCGCATCCTGGTTGGGCTTGTCCTCCCAGTAGAAGCCGATCAGCAGGTAGGAGCAGACCCCGACCAGTTCCCAGCCGATGATCGCCATCACGGTGTTGTTGGCGATCACCAGGATCAGCATCGACGCGGTGAACAGCGACAACATCGCGTAGAAGAAGGTGAACCGGGGTTCGTGGCCCATGTACTCGCGCGAGTACACGTGGACAAGGAACGACACGACCGCCACGAGCAGGAACATCATCGCGGTCAACCCGTCGATCAGCATCCCGAGCTCGAGCGTCACGCCACCGCCGAGCGGCGCCCAGGCGACGGCACGCTCCACCGGGAGCTCACCGGGGACCGCGCCGGTGAACGTGGCCCACGCGATCGCCGCGGAGTGCGCCAAGACCACGCCCAGTGCGAAGACCCCGATCTCGGCGCCCTTCCAGGGCAGTTGCTTGCCGAGGGCGGCGATCAGCGCCGCGGAAACCAGCGGGATGACCGGGATCAACCAGGCGTGGTCGAACAGCGTCTCCATCGAGCCCCTACCAGCGCATGAGGTCGGCGTCGTCGACGTTCACCGACGCGCGGTTGCGGAACATGTTCAGGACGATGGCCAGCCCGACGCCGACCTCGGCCGCGGCGATCGCGATCACGAACAGCGCGAAGACGTGGCCGGTCAGGGCGGCGTCACCGGGCGCCTGCAGCTGGAAGGCGACCAGGTTGACGTTGACCGCGTTCAGCATCAGCTCGACCGACATCAGGACGAGGACGGCGTTCCGTCGAGCGATGACGCCGTAGACGCCGACGCAGAAGATGAACGCCCCGAACAGCAGGGGACCAGCCAGCGTCACCGACCGGCTCCGGCTGTCTCACGCTCGTCGCCTGGCGCCCGAAGGTGCCGTGCTCGCCTGGCCTCCGCCACACCTTCAGGCCCGCCCATGATGGTCGGGCGTGCCTCACGCAGGTCCGCGAGATCCTCCTCCCCCGTCTCGCCGGCTTCCCGGCGCGACAGCACGATGGCACCCACGAGCGCTGCGGTCAGCAGCAGGGACAGCAGCTCGAACGGCAGGACCCACTGTGAGAAGATGGAGCCGCCGATCGCAGCGACGTCCGGGCCCGCCAGAGCCACCCGCACGTCTCCGTAGGCTCGCACGATCAGGGCGGCAAGGACCCCGAACAGCGCGATCGAGACCGCGAGCCCGAGGCCGCGGGACTGGCTGTCGAGGGCCTCGCGTCCGATCGGGGCGCGGGTCAGCATCAGCCCGAACATCAGCAGCACCGCGACCGCCCCGACGTAGATCAGGAGCTGCACCAGCGCCACGAAGTCGGCGTGGAGAACCAGGAACATCCCCGCCATCGCCCCGAAGGTCACCGCGAGGAACAGCACGGCGTGGACCATGTTGCGGACGGTGACGACCATGAGCGCCGACAGCCCGCCCGCCACCGCGAGCAGGACGAACACCACGTCGTGGGCCGTCATCGCCGCTGCCTCGGGGTCGCTCCCCGTTGACTCATGCGCCGCCCCCGGCCGCTGCCCGCTCGGCGCGGATCCGGGCTTTCTCCTTGCGGACGTACGCCGCCTTGGCGCGGGCGCGGGCGACCCGCTCGCTCTTCCCCTCGGCCAGCAGCGCCTGGTACACCTCCTGGTCGACCTCGGCCTCGACCTCGATCTCCTCCTCCTGGCGGGCAGCGCCCAGCGCCGGTCCCGTGGGGCCGCCGCTCGCGGCTTGCTCCGTGGCCTGGCGCTGAGCCGCGAGCGCCGCCTGGCGCTCCTTGTTCGCCCTCTCCAGGGCGGCGCCGAGCTCCGGTGGCTGCTCGGCTCCTTCCTCCAGCGGAGGCGGTGGCGGCACGGTGTCCATCCACTCGCGCAGCCGTTCCTTCTCGTGGACCAGCTCCCCGATCGTGTACGTCGAGTACTCGAACTCGGGGCTCCAGAACAGGGCGTCGAAGGGGCAGACCTCGATGCAGATCCCGCAGTACATGCACAGGGCGAAGTCGATCGCGAAGCGGTCGAGCTGGTTGCGGGTGCGTTCCCGGCCGCCCTCCGTGGCTGGCGGGACGCGTTCCTTGTGCGACTCGATGTAGATGCACCAGTCGGGGCACTCGCGAGCACACAGCATGCAGACCGTGCAGTTCTCCTCCATCAGCGCGATCACGCCGCGGGTGCGCGGGGCGAGATCGGGCTTGACGTGCGGGTACTGGCGGGTCACCGCAGGCGTCAGCATGGTCTTCAGCGTCACCCCGAGGCCCTTCAACAGGCCCGGGATCTTCGGCTTGGATGCGGCGGAGAGCTTCATCGTCGCCCATCGAGACGGAGGGTCACGGTCTACAACAGCACCTTGGCGGCGGCCACCACGGCGATGTTGAACAGGCTCAGGGGGATCAGCACCAGCCACGACAGTCGCTGCAGCTGGTCCTCACGCAGACGCGGGAATGTCACCCTGACCCAGATCATGGTGAACGTCAGCGCCGCGATCTTCCCGGCGGTCACCCCGAACGCCAGCAGCGTCCCCCACCACCTGCAGTCGAACAGGCCATCGCAGCCCGGAACACCCAGCCCGGGCAGGATCTGCCAGCCACCCAGGTACAGCACCGTGAGGATCGCCGAGAACGCGACCATGCCGGCGTACTCGGCCAGGAGGAACAACCCGAAGCGGATCCCGGTGTACTCGGTGAGGAAACCGAAGACCAGCTCCGAATCAGCGATCGGCATGTCGAACGGGGGACGCGACAGCTCGGCGAGCGCGGCGACGTAGAACAGAGCGAAGCCGATGAACTGCGGGAAGACGTACCAGACGTTGATCGACGTCCCGGGGATCAGGAACGTCGCCTGGGCCTCGACGATCCCCGCCAACGACAGCGTGCCGGCCTGGATCGCGACGGCCGCCGCAGCCAGCACCATGGGCAGCTCGTAGGCGATCAGCTGCGCGGCGGCCCGCACACCGCCGATCAGCGAGAACTTGTTCGCCGAGGCCCAGCCCGCCATCAGCACGCCGAGGACCCCGACCGAGCTGGCGGCCAGGACGTAGAACAGCCCGAGGTCGAGGTCCTCGGCCCACAGCCCGGGGGCGAACGGGATCACCAGGAACACCACGAGCACCGCGACGAGCGACACGGCGGGGGCCATCCCGAACACCCACCGGTCGGCGGCGCGGGGGACGATCCCCTCCTTCTGCATGAACTTCACGCCGTCGGCGACCAGCTGGAGCGTGCCGTGCGGGCCGACGTCCATCGGACCGAATCGGGCCTGCTGGTGCGCCATGACCTTGTGTTCCATGTACCCGATCGCCAGCGGCGCGACCAGGAACAGCGCCACGATCGCCACGACCTTCAGCGCGACGTCGAGCCAGAGGTTGCCGGAGACGTTCAGGATCGACGGGAACGTCGCCGCCGACGCCTGCCCGACCAGAGACACGACCTCGATCATCGATCGATCCTGGTCACGATCGTTGTGATCGACCACCCATCGCGGCCCACAAGGCACCCCATACCACGGTCGATCATCGATCGATCCTGGTCACGATCGTTGTGATCGACCACCCATCGCGGCCCACAAGGCACCCCATACCACGGTCGATCATCGATCGATGTCTCCCACGACGAAGAACACCGACCCCAGGATCGCGATCAGGTCGGGGATCAGGATCCCCTCGAGCAGCGTCGGGATCACCGAGATGTTGCTGAACGACGGCGTGCGCATCTTGAGACGCCACGGTGTCTTCTTCCCGTCCGAGACGAGGTAGTACCCGCACTGGCCCAGCGGGTTCTCGGTGCGGACGTACACCGCCCCCTCGGGGGCCTTGACGATCTTGGGCAGGCGGACGTTGACCGGTCCCGACGGCACCCGGTCGTGGATCTGCTCGATGATGTCGAGCGCGACCCGCACCCGGTTGATCAGGCACCAGAACCGGTCGTAGCTGTCGCCGTTGGCGCCCGTGGGGATCTCCACAGCCACCTCGTCGTACTTCAGGTACGGCTCCGAGACCCGAACGTCCTCGGCGACCCCGGTCGCCTGCAGGATCGGACCTGAGACGCCGTAGGCGCAGGCGACATCGGGGGCCAGCGCCCCGATGCCCTTGGTGCGGGCTTGGAAGATCTCGTTGCCGAGCAGCAGGTCCTCGTAGTCGCGCAGACGGCTGCGAACCACACCCAACAGCCGCTCCGACTCGGCCAGGAAGTCCTTCGGCAGGTCGTTCTTCAACCCGCCGACCTGCGTGAACGTGAAGTGCAGCCGGCCGCCGGTCGCCGACTCCAGCAGGTACTGGATCTCCTCACGTTCCCGGAAGGCGTAGAACATCGGGGTGATCGCCCCGAGCTCCAACCCGAACGAGCCGATGAACATCAGATGGTTGAGGATCCGGTTCCACTCGAAGATCAGCATCCGGATCCACTGGGCCCGCTCGGGGACCTCCATCTCGAGCATCTTCTCCACGGCGAGGGCGACCCCGACCTCGTTACAGAAGCCCGACAGCCAATCGTGGCGGTTGACGAGGGCCATGATCTGGCGGTAGTCGCGGTGCTCGGCCAGCTTCTCGAACCCGCGGTGCATGTACCCGATGACGGGGGTGGCCTGCACGATCCGTTCGCCGTCGAGCTCGACGATCAAGCGCAGCACGCCGTGGGTCGAGGGGTGCTGGGGCCCGATCGACAGCGTCATGTCCTGTGTGTCGAAGTCCCCGTCGCCACGGACCTCGAGCAGCATCGTCTCGCCCGGCGCGGTGGCCGGGACTGCCTGCTGGTTGGCGTCGAGATCCCGCGAGCTCACGGGTACACCTCCGTCGCAGTCTTAGGAGACCGAAGACAGCTCCTCTCGCGCCGCTCCTGCGGAGCGTCCCTCACGGGGTACACCTCCGTCGCAGTCTTAGGAGACCTAAGACAGCTCCTCTCGCGCCGCTCCTGCGGAGCGTCCCTCACTGGTCTTCCTCATCGGTTTCGGTGGCGGGCGACTGCTCCGGTGTCTCGGCGCGGGATGCGGCCTCGGGCAGCGAGGATGCGGCGTCCAGGTCGTTGCCTCCGGTGGTGGCCGGATCGCGGAACGCCCGCTCACGCGGGTCCATCGTGTCCGGGGTGTCGCCGGACAGGGCGTCGGACCCCGATCCCGGCAGTGACCGGGTCGCCTCGTCCTGCGGTGGGGTGGCCACGTCTGGTCCGGTCGCTCCGGGCTGGTCGACCTCGGCGACGCCTTCGGGTCCCGACGGACCGTGGGAGGCCTGGCCGTGCAGGTCGCCGGCGAGGTCGGTCACGGTCGGCTCGTCGTCGACCTCATCGGGTGCGGGGACCGGCGGTGTGGTGGTGGACGCCGGTCGCGCCCCGCCCTCCAACCCGTCGGCGTCGGCCGCACGGTCGGCAACCTCACGGATGCCGCCGTCGACAGGGGCCTCGCCGGGCCGCTGCACGGTCGGCGGCTCGCCGGCCTCCGCGCCGGGTTGCGGCTGTTCGCCGCGCGCCGAGCTGCTGCCGGGGCCACCGCCCTCGGCGTGCCCGCGGCCGCCAGCGCGCGTGGGCGTGGTGCCCTGCGCCTGAGGCAGTTCCGGATCGGGCGGTGTGCCCGGTGGGCCGCCCTGTCCCGGCTCGCGGTGGTCGAGATCGGCTTTGGACTCCTCTTCGGCTCGCCTGGCCCGCTCGGTGCGACTCTCCTCCCCAGGGTCGTACCGCGATGGGGTGCGAGCCGCCTCGACCGCCCCCGGACCAGCACCCTCCGCGCGATCCTCCGGGGACGTGACCCTCGGGTCCTGGGCGGTGGCGACCGTGGCGACGTCCTCGGGCGCGGGCGGCGGTTCGACCGTCGCATCTCGGTCTGCCGTTGCTGCGGCGTCACGTGCGGCGGCCTTCTCGCGACGTCGCTCGGCGGCTTTGCGCCGGGCCCGCTCGGCGCGGGCAGCAGCCTCCTCATCGGGGTGGGCCTCGGTGGCCCCTCCCCCGGCTGCAGTGGTGTGAGGCGCTCGAGGAGCGATGTCGTCGCCCCCAGCCAGCTCGACGCGCGACTCGTCGAGCAGCCCGGCGGCGCGGCGGGCCTGCTCGGACATCGCCTCGTCGAGGGCGCTGGGTCCCGGTGCGGCACCTGGCTCGGCGCTCCGCTCGCGCTCGATCGGACGGCCCTCGGCGTCGACCTCGAGCGGTTCCTTGATCCCGGGCCACGGCTTGGCTTCTCGGGTGGCGAGGAAGAAGTCCTTCCGCAGCGGCCAGCCCTCGAAGTTCTCCGTGGTCAGGATCCGCGGCAGCAGACCGGCATGGCCGTCGAACTCGATGCCGAACATGTCCCACGCTTCCCGTTCGTGCCAGTCCGCGCCGGCGTAGACGTGCGTCAGGGTGGGCGCGACCGGCCGGTCGCGCCCACCGCCGCAGCGGTGGCGGAGCATCACCCGGTGCCGCGTGGTCGTCGAGTACAACACCGCGACCACCGAGAAGCCGTCCTCTCGTTCGTCCACCCCCGCCAGACAGTCGAAGAAGTCGCAGGCCAACCGGGGGTCATCACGGCAGAACATCGCCGCCTCGACGTACCCCTCGGCGTCGAGGTCGACGGTGACCTGACCCCAGCCGAGCTCGGCAGAGCCGTGCTCGACGAACTCACGGTCGAACATCTCCTTCAGCTCCTCGGGCGTCACCGGGCCCTCCGAGCGCTCGCGGCGGGTGCGGCCATCGGCCTCAGGCCTGCGCGCCGGCCACCGCCGGCACGTCGGGGACCTGCTCACCGACCACCACCGGCTCGCGCCGCGCCGCCAACCGCTCGCGGACGTTCTCCTTCCCGATGCGCTCCTGCAGCACCAAGATCCCCTCCAGCAGCGCCTCCGGGCGGGGAGGACACCCGGGGACGTAGACGTCGACCGGGACGATCTGGTCGACGCCCTTGGTCACCGAGTAGCTGTCCCAGTACGGGCCGCCACAGTTGGAGCAGGACCCGAAAGAGATCACGTACTTGGGCTCGGGCATCTCGTCGTAGACGCGCTTCAGCGCCGGCGCCATCTTGTCGGTGAGCGTCCCGGCGACGACCAGCAGGTCCGCCTGACGGGGACCGTGCGCGACCGGGATCACGCCCAGACGCATGAAGTCGTGGCGGGCCGTGGACGCGGCGATGAACTCGATGGCGCAGCACGCCAACCCGAAGTTCATCACCCACAGCGAGTACTTCCTGCCCCAGTTGAGCAGGAACCGAACCGGGTTCGGGAGATCGACCTCGTCAACTAGTCCCACTTGAGGACCCCCTTCCGCCACGCGTAGAGCAGACCGAGTGCCAGGACGCCGATGAACACGAACATCTCGAGCAGCGCGAACGTCGCGCTGACCGGTCCACCCGCCTCGAGTCCGCCGAGGATCACCGCCCAGGGGAATATGAAGACGCTCTCCACGTCGAACACCACGAACAGGAACGCGAAGACGTAGTAGCGGATGTTCATCTGGGTCCACCCGGAGCCGGCCGGGTCGACCCCGCACTCGTAGGTCGAGAGCTTGCCGGGGCTGGGCATGTCCGGTCGCATCAGCCGGTTGAGAGTCACGATGCCCGCGTACAGCCCAACACCGGCCAGGGCGAGGACCGCGAACGTCACGTACTGGCTGTAGAAGCTCACCGGTCTCTCCATCGGGAACCTGCGGAGCCCCGACGGACACGCGCCTGTCACCGCGGGGGACGGCATCCGGGGGGCCGCAACTGTATCAGCGGGCCCGGAGGCCTCCCAACGGCGTCACCAGACAACGCGGTGGCCGTTCAGCCCGTGCGCACCACCGTGAAGTCGGCCAGCTGGCCCAGCGCGGTCGTCGCGGCGCTGGGCGGGAAGGACACCAGCACGTCCTTGGCCGCCGCGGCGTACGCGGCGGCCAGATCATGGGCGCGGTGGAGGGCGGGGCTGGATCGCAGGAGACGCAGCGCCCGGGTGACAGCGTCGTCGGTGAGGATGTCTGTGTCCAGCAGCGCGGCGAGCTCGCCGTCGGGCTCGTCCTCGAGCGCGTACAGCACAGGCAGGGTGCGCACACCCTCGCGTAGGTCGGTCCCGGGGGTCTTCCCCGACTGCTCGGGACTGCTGGCCACGTCGAGGATGTCGTCGGAGAGCTGGAACGCCATGCCCAGGTTCCATCCGTAGGCCGTCGCGGCCTCGACCTGGGGTGTGTCGCACCCGCTGAGCAGGGTTCCCAGCCGGCATGACGTGGCGATCAGGCTGGCCGTCTTCTTCGACACCACGTCGAGGTAGTGGTCGAGCGTGGGATCCAACGGCGGGACGTCGGGGGGGAGCGCTCCCCGCGAGCCCTGCACCTCGCTGATCTGGCCCTCGCAGAGCGTGGCGATGGTCCGCGCCATGATCCGGGTCACCTCCACGCCCAGGTCGGCGGACAGCTCGGAGGCGCGCGCGAACAGGTAGTCGCCGGTCAGGACCGCGACCGTGTTGTCCCACCGGACGTTCGCCGAGCGGGTCCCACGCCGCGCGGGGGCCTCGTCGATCACGTCGTCGTGGTACAGGGTCGCGAGGTGAACGAGCTCGACCACCACGCCGGCCTCGGCGATGCGCGGGTCGTAGACCTGACCCTCCTCCAACCAGGGATCGCCCAGGTGGGAGCACAGCGCCACCAGCATCGGCCGGAACCGCTTCCCGCCGGCCTCCATCAGGTAGCGTGCCGCCTCCTCCACGAACCGGGCCGACGTCGCCACGTGTTCGCGCAGGCGCCGTTCGACGTCGGCCAGGACCGGTCCGACATCGATCCCGCGTGCCACGTGCGGGGGGGGAGGCGGGATCAGTTGGCCGCGGGGCGCGGCGGTCATGGTCTCACCTCGCGATCGTCGCAGCTTGGTCGGCCAGGGCCACGAACGCCTCCGGCTGGATGCCCAGCATCAGCACCGCGGTCGCCGCCCCCGCGACCCCGGCAGCGACACCGGTGCTCAGCACCGGTTGGCGAACGCGGTCGGGGTCGGGGTCCTCGAGGAACATGGCCGCCATGAGACGAAGGTAGAAGAAGGCGGCGATCACGCTGGACACGACCCCGATCACGACCAGCCACTCCAGCCCCGACGTGACACCGGCGCGGAACACCGCGAACTTCCCGACGAACCCGGCCGTGGCCGGTATCCCGGCCAGCGACAGCAGGCACAGGCTGAACACCCCAGCCAGGATCGGGGTGGTCCGCCCGAGCCCCTTCAGGTCGACCAGCGCAACCTCGCCACGTCGCCGCCGCTCGATCGCGATCACGCACCCGAACGCCCCGATGACGCTGACCGCGTAGGTCAGCAGGTAGAACAGCGTGGCGGACAGGCCCTGCTCGGAGGCGGCGGTCACCCCGATCAGCCCGTAACCGACGTGCGCCACCGACGAGTACGCCAGCACACGCTTGACGTCCAACTGCACGATCGCCGCCAGCGCCCCCAGCAGCATCGTGACCGCTGCCACAGCGGCCAGGACGGGGATCCACGACGCCTCCAGGCGAGCGAAGGACACGAGGAAGACGCGCAGGACGATCGCGAACGCCGCCGCCTTGGTCGCCGCGGCCATGAACGCGGTGACGTTGGTGGGTGCGCCCTGGTAGACGTCGGGCGTCCACAGGTGGAACGGCACCGCCGACGCCTTGAACCCCAGGCCGACGGTGACCAGCGCCGCCCCGAACAGGGCCACGGGGATCGGCGTCCCGATCAGACCGATCCCGTCAGCGATGACGCCCAGGTCGATGCTACCGGTGGCCGTGTACACCAGTGCGATCCCGTACGCCAAGATGGCCGAGGTGATCGCACCCAGGACGAAGTACTTCATCGAGGCTTCCTGCGAGCGCCGGTCGCGCAGCGCCAGGCCGCACATCACGTACAGCGCGACCGACAGCAGCTCGAACGCGATGAACGCCGCGAGCAGGTCGGCCGCCGCGCCCAGCACGGTCATCCCGGCGGTGGCCAACAGGAGCAGCGCTTCGAACTCCAAGCGCTGGATGCCGCGGTCGACCAGGTAGCCGTACCCGATCGGCAGGACGAGCAGGGCGCTGACCAGGACGATCACCCGCGTGTAGATCGCCACGCCGTCCAGCGCGATCGCGCCCGACAGGAACGTGCCGCCGCCGTCCGCGGCGTAGATCGCCACCCACTGCCAGCCGGTCAGCGCCAGCGCCCCCACGATGACGGCACCGGCGATCCACGCCTGGACCAGCGCCGGACGGCTGCCCAGACCGACCGCTGCGGCGATCACCGCCCCCCCGACCGCCATCGCCGTCACGCCGGGGACGGTGCCTGCGGTCAGCAGCAGCCACACGCCGACCGCAGCGGCGACCGAGCCCATGATCACCGCGACCGCGGTGCGAGCTTGGTCGGCCACGGCGAGCATCAGCAGGGCCAGCGCCCCGCCGGCCAGGAGCAGCTCGGGCGCCACCACCGACCACTCGATCGACGGGGCGGGGAGGCGGCCAGCGGCCTGGGCGACGACGGGGACCACGGCTACTCCTGGGACGCTGGTGCGGCAGCCGGCCGGGGCGTTGAAGCATCCGCGGCTTCCACCGCGCCGTCCCCGACCTGCTCGACCAGCTCGCGGACGGCCGGCTCGATGCGGTCGTACATCGGCTGTGGGTACACCCCGACCGCGACGATCAGCGCGACGATCGGCGCCAGGACCCACACCTCACGGGACGACAGGTCAGGGGTGTTCTCGTTGTCGGCGCCCTGCAAGGGTCCGTGGAACACCCGCTGGTAGGCCCACAGCAGGTACAGCGCGGCCAGGATCATGCCCACGGCAGCGGCCGCCCCGGCCCAGGGGTGGACCGCGAAGGTCCCGAGCAGGATGGGGAACTCGCCGACGAAGCCGTTGAGCCCGGGCATCGCCAACGACGACAGGGCCACGACCAGGAAGAGGCCCGCGTAGACGGGGGTGCGGGCGGCCAGCCCACCGAACGCGGCGATCTGTCGGGTGTGGCGCCGGTGGTAGAGCATGCCGACCAGGAAGAACAGCGCCCCGGTGGACAGGCCGTGGTTGAACATCTGCACGACGCCGCCGGCCACAGCCTCCTCGGTCAGCGCGAAGATGCCCAGCACGATGAAACCCATGTGGCTCACCGAGGAGTACGCGACCAGCCTCTTGAGATCGCGCTGCATCAGGGCGACCAGCGCCCCGTAGATGATGCCGACCAGCGCGAGGACCAGCAGGATGGGGACCGCCGCCCGCGCCGCATCGGGGAACAGCGGGAGCGAGTAGCGCAGCAGCCCGTACCCGCCGAGCTTCAGCAGCACGCCTGCCAGCATCACCGACCCGCCGGTGGGGGCCTCGGTGTGCGCGTCAGGCAGCCATGTGTGCACCGGGAAGATCGGCAGCTTGATCAGGAACGCGATCGAGAAGGCGGCGAACAGCCACCCCTGGACGCCCGGATCCAGGGCAACGTCGCGCACGACGAGGTAGTCGAAGCTGCGGCCGCCGGTCTGGGCGTACACCGCGATGATCCCCACCAGCATCAGCAGACCGCCGATGAAGGCGTACAGGAAGAACTTGATGCTCGCGTAGCGGCGCCGTTCGTACCCCCACATCCCGATGATCAGGTACATCGGGACCAGCATCAGGTCCCAGAACACGTAGAACAGCAGCAGATCCAGCGCCAGGAACACACCGAGCACGCACGTCTCGAGGACCAGGAACGCGGCGAAGTAGCCTTTGGCCCGGTCGGTGTGCTCCCACGACTCCAGGAAGATCAGAGGGGTGAGCAGTGTGGTGAGCAGCACCAGGAACAGGCTGATGCCGTCCACGCCCAGGTGGTAGCTGATGCCCCACTGGGGGATCCAGCGGATCTGCTCCTCGAGCTGGAAACCGGCCTCGTCGATCTGGAACCCGGCGAGCATGACCAGGGCGGCCGCGAACGCCGCCACCGAGGCCGTCATCGCGATCGCACGGACCCGGCGCGGATCGGCGGACGGGAGCAGACCGATCGCCACCGCACCGATCAGCGGCAGCCACAAGACGGCGCTGAGCAGCCCCACGTCAGGCACCTCCCAGCAGGAAGGCGGCGACCACCGCGACAGCTCCGAGCACCAGCCCCGCGGCGTACGCCCGGATCAGGCCGGTCTGGACGGTACGCACCCGGGCCGCCGCACCGGCCGTCAGCCGTGCGGTGCCGTCGACCAGACCGTCGATCGTCGTCACGTCGAACCAGACCAGGAAGCGCGAGAACGCGCCGCCGCCACGGACGAAGATCCGGTCGTAGAGTTCATCGACCCAGAACGCGCGGCGCATCGCCAGCGCGATCGTGCCGAGGTTGGCCCGTACCGGGTCGCGTTCGGGGAACGGCCGCAGGTACAGCAGGTAGGCGAGACCGATCCCGGCGAACGCGGCCAGCAGCGACAGGCCCGTCAGCTCCATCTCGGACAGGGCCGCCTCGGTCGCCCCGCCGCCCTCCGGCAGGTGAGCGAACGACGGTTCCAGCCAATGTTCGAGTGGCCCGCCGTGGGACAGGTTGAGCAGTCCCCCCAGGGCCGAGGCGGCTCCCAGAACGACCAGCGGGACCGTCATGGACGGTGGCGACTCGTGGGGATGCAGCTCCACGGCAGCGTCCTCGGTGGGGCGGGTCCCCGCCTGCTGCGCCGAGCCGGCGACCGTGTCCGCTGCCGTCTGGTCATGCTGGGGCGCCGCTGTATCCCCGGCCCACCGTTGCGGCCCCAGGAACGTCACGAACAGCCAGCGGCTCATGTAGAACCCGGTGAACGCCACGGCGACCAGGCCCGTGAACCAGATGGCGGTGTGCCCCTCCTCGTACGCGGCGGCGAGGATCTGCTCCTTCGAGAAGAACCCGGAGAACGGGAAGATCCCGCTGATCGCCAGCACGGCGACCACGCTCGTCCAGAAGGTGATCGGCATCACCCGCCACAAACCTCCCATCCGCCACATGTCGGTGCGGTTGGCCAGGGCGTGCATCACCGATCCGGCGGCGAGGAACAGCAGGCCCTTGAAGAAGGCGTGGGTCACCAGGTGGAAGATGCCCGCGCCGAACGCGCCGACACCGACGCCGATGAACATGTAGCCGAGCTGGCTGACGGTCGAGTAGGCCAGGACACCCTTGATGTCGTCTTGCTGGACGGCGACGACCGCTGCGAACAGGGCGGTGGCGGCGCCGATGACGGCGACCGCCAGGAGAGCGGTCTCGGTCTCGATGTAGATCGGTGACGCGCGGGCGACCATGTAGACGCCGGCCGTCACCATGGTGGCGGCGTGGATCAGTGCCGACACCGGGGTCGGACCCGCCATCGCGTCCGGCAGCCAGACGTACAACGGGATCTGTGCGGACTTGCCGACCGCACCGCCGAGGAGCAGCAGCCCGATCGCGGTGGCCGCACCACCCTCACCGAGGACGTCGGACGCCGCGGGCAGGACGTCGGCGAAAGCCAGCGAACCGAACTCGGCGAAGATGAGGAAGAGACCGACGGCGAAGGACGCGTCACCGATCCGGTTGACGACCATGGCTTTCTTGGCCGCCACCGCGTTCGGCATCTCCTCGAACCAGAACCCGATCAGCAGGTAGGAGCACAGCCCGACCAGTTCCCAACCCACGAACATCACCACGAAGTTGCTGGCCAACACCAGCACCAGCATCGAGAACAGGAACAGGTTCAGGTACGCGAAGTACCGGGGTTGGCGTCGATCGCCGTGCATGTAGCCGATCGAGTACAGGTGGATGACCGATCCGACGCCCGAGACCACCAAGGCCATGACGGTGCTGAGCGGGTCGAGCAGCACGTCGGTGGTCAGCTCCAGCTGCCCCACGTCGATCCAGGTGTACAGCTCGACGACGACGGCGTGAACATCGGGTCGGGCGCCCAGCAGCTGCAGGAACGCCGCGATCGTCACCACGAAGGATCCAGCGGCTGCTGCGGTCGCCAACCAGCCGGCCCGCTCCCCCAACCGGCGACCCGCGAGCAGCAGGATCACGAACCCGGCCAACGGCAGGGCCGGGATCAACCAGGCGAGGCTCGCGACGCCTGTGGCGGCCTCGGGGTCGAGGCGGTAGGCGACCTCGCCACCTTCGGCGGCCAGGACGATGACGGTCGCGGTCGTTGGCACGGTCAGCCTCGCAGCAGCCGGGGCACGTCCACGTCGAGCGTGCCTCGTCGCCACCAGATGTTGATCAGCAGGGCCAGGCCGACCACGACCTCCGCGGCGGCGACCACGATCACGAAGAAGGCCGTCACCAGGCCATCAGCCGCGCCCCACAAGCGCGAGGCGGACACCAACGTGAGGTTCACGGCGTTGAGCATCAACTCGACGCACATGAAGATCACGATCGCGTTGCGCCGGGTCAGGACACCGACCAGCCCGATCCCGAACAGGATCCCGGCCAGCATCAGGTAGTAGCCGATCGGCATCAGCCACCCCCGTCCGTGGCCGACCCGCCCGCGTCGTGGGGTGCCGCGGCAGCGCCGGGCACGAGCGTGTCGCCAGCCACGACCTGGTCAACGAGCGGTGCTCCGGCACCGACCTCGGCTGGTGAACGGTCGGCCCGACCGGCAGGTCGGCGTCGAGCCAGCACCATCGCCGCCACGATGGCCAGCAGCAGCAGCAGAGCGGCGAACTCGAACACGAACGTGTACCGGGTGAACAGTCGCTCCGCGACGAAGCCGACGCTCCCGGTCGGGTTGGCCTGGATGGCGTCCGCCAACCCCTCGCAGCGCACCACACCGGCGGTCGGGGCAACGCTCGTCGCGGCCCCGCAGACCGACTCCGCGCCGGTGAACGGCCCCACGAAGACGAACCCGGCGCCCGCGACGAGCAGGGCGCCGAGCAGCCACGCGCCGCTTCGGACCGCCGGATGGCGCTCGATCAGCAGGTCGTCACGGGCCACGCCCAGCAGCATGATCACGAACAGGAACAGCACCATGATCGCGCCGGCGTAGACGATGATCTGGATGATCGCCAGGAACGTCGACTCGAGCACGAGGAACAACCCGGCGATCGCGACGAAGTTCAGCACGAGCATCAGCGCCCCGTGCACGACGTTGCGCATCGTGATCATCGCGACCGCCGCACCGACCGCCACGGCGGCCAGGATCCAGAACAGCACCACCTCCGCGGTGGCGCCGCCGGCCGCCTGCTGGGCGATCACTGGTCCCTCTCTACCCCGTCGGCGTCCTTGTCGGAGCGCTCCTGCGGCGGGGTCTGCGGTGGCTGTGGCGCCTCCCCGCCGTGGGACTCCTTGCGCTGGTCGTCCTCGTCGAGCACCGGCGCCCCGACCTCGCCGCTGGCTTCGCGCAGGTGTGCGGTGTCGCGGCCCAACGCGACCGCGTGCTGGTCGGACTCGCGGGTGGCGATCTCATCGCGGGCGTGCACGGGGGCGGTCGAGGTGCGCTCCTTCAGGCCGCTCATCCGCCGGCCGGCACGGACCATCTGTCGGGGACCAGCCGGCTCGTAGTCGCCTCCGACCAGGTCCGAGGGTGTGGCGGCCAGACCGCCGTAGTAGTTGATCTTGCGGCGGCGCACGTCCGCATCGGGTTGCGGCGGTCGGGTCGCGCCCTCGGGGAGCGGTGCCAGGAGGCGCTCCTTGGTGTAGATCAGGCCGTAGCGGGTATCGGCGGACAGCTCGTAGTCGTGGAGCATGGTCAGCGCTCGGGTCGGGCACGCCTCGATGCAGAAGCCACAGAAGATGCAGCGGTTGTAGTTGATCTGGTAGTCGGAGGCGTACCGCTCCCCCGGCGAGTACCGCGCCGCAGCGGTGTTGTCGGCGCCCTGCACGAAGATGGCATCCGCCGGGCACGCCCAGGCGCACAACTCGCAACCGATGCACTTCTCCAGGCCGTCCTCGTAGTAGTTGAGCTGGTGGCGGCCGTGGAAGCGCGGCTGGGGCTCACGCTTCTCGTCGGGGTACTCGGTCGTCACCGGCCTGCGCAAGGTCGTCCGCAGCGGGACCTTGAACCCACGGCCCAGCGCCGTGCGGGTCAGGAACAGGAAGAACAGGCCGACCGCGGCGACGAACGCAACGATCGTCCAGATCACGGCGGGGATGGTCATCACGGGACCCTCTCACGGGAGTGGATCTCCTCGGGTTCGTCGAACGCGCGCCGGTCGTCCATCGGGCGACGAACCGTGCGGCGCGCGCCGCGGGAGAACAGCGGTGCCAGGATGTACAGGAGCACCGCAGCGGCGACCCCGGCGACCGCCACGGTCGTCCGCTGTCGTGCGTCCAGCTCGGTGTTGACCATCACCATGAACGCCGTGGCCAGGACCCACACCAGCCCCACCGGGAGCATGAACCGCCAACCCACGTCCATCAGCCGGTCGTAGCGGAACCGCGGCAGGGTCGCCCTCAGCCAGACGAACAGGAAGACGAAGACCGCGAGCTTGACCAGGAACCACAGCACCGGCCACACCCCGGCAGCGGTCTCGGTGAGGACCGGACCGGACGGTCCGCCGAAGAACAGCGTGACGATCAACGCCGACCCGACGATCACGTTCATGAACTCCCCGAGGAAGAACATCGCGAACTTGATCCCCGTGTACTCGGTGTGGAACCCGCCGACGAGCTCACCCTCCGCCTCGGGGAGGTCGAAGGGATGGCGGGACGTCTCGGCGATCAGCGCGGTGAGGAACAGGATGAACGCCGGGAAGAGCGGGATCACGTACCAGTTCGGGATCCCCGCCACGAGACCGGGACCTGTCTGCTGCCCGACGATCTCCGAGACCCGCAGTGTCCCGCTGTAGACGAAGACGGCGGCGACGGCCAGCCCCAGGGGGAGCTCGTAGCTGATCATCTGCGCCGCCGAGCGCACGCCGCCCAGCAGCGGGTACGCCGATCCGCTGGACCATCCGGCGAGCACGATGCCGTACACGTGGATCGAGCCCATCGCCAGGAACCACAGGACCCCGATGTCCGGGTCGAACACCTGCAGTTGGAACGTCTCGCCGAACAGGGTGACCGGCCGCCCGAAGGGGACGATCGCCGCGGCGAGCAGCCCGGTGATCGGTGCGATCAGAGGTGCCAGGTAGAAGACGGGCGCGTCGACCATGTCGGGGCGGACGTCCTCCTTGAAGAACAGCTTCACGCCGTCCGCCAGCGACTGCAGCAGACCAGCCGGACCCGCCCGGTTGGGCCCGATACGGGCCTGCATCCGGGCCAGGGTGCGTCGCTCGGCCCAGATCAACAGGGCGGTGGCGGGGAGCAGGAAGCCGACCAGGACCAGGACGCGGAGCAGGTGTACCCACAGGGGCAGTCCGGCCTCCTCCACGGTGAACGACGGGACGCTCTGGGCGAGCAGGCTCATCGCCGCCGCCCTCCGGCCGCTTGGGCCGGCGCACGCTGGGCCACCTCGACCGTGACCCACGTCGGTCCGCCGGTGTCGCTGGCCAGGGTCGTGGCCGGCGCGTCGGTCGAGTTGGTCGGCACGTACACGACCCCTGCGACCACGTCGTCCTCGACCTCGGCCGTGAGCGTCAGCTGGCCGTGCTCGGAGCTCACCGTCACCGCCTGCCCCGGGGTGATCCCCAGCCGCTCCGCGTCCGCGGAGTTCACCGCCGCGAACGGCGGCTTGCCGGTCTTGAGCATGTTGTCCGCCCCAGCGGTCATGGCGCCCCGGTCGAGCAGGAGCGGGTACGTAAGCAGCTGCAGCCGTCCGTCGGCGTCGCGGGCGTCAGCAGCGCCCAACTGGTCGGGGCCGGCTCCGCCGACGGGCCACGACCGGCCAGACGTGGCGGGGAGGCGGGCCATCTCGCTGCGGACGTCGTCGAGGTGGCCGTGACCGAGGTCGTGACCGAGGAGGAACGCCAGCTGGCCTAGGATCTCCCAGTCCTCGTGCGCCAGGTTGGGCTGGCTCACGCCCCGCTTCGACCGCTGACGCCGACCCTCCCAGTTGGTGAACGTGGCGTCGCGTTCGTAGGCCGCCGCGGCAGCCAGCACGATGTCGGCGTACCGGGCCGTGTCGTGGTGCATCAGGTCCTGCAGGATGACCGTCCGGACCCGCTCGAGGGCGGACCTGGCCAGCCGGGGACGGTCGAAGTCGCGGGCCGGGTCGACCCCGACCAGGTACAGCACGTCGATGTCGCCGCGCGCAGCGGCTTCGAGGATCGCGGTGGTGCCGCGTCCACGCGTGGTCGGGATGTCGCCCCAGATCGCTTCCACCTCGGCGCGTTCGTCGTCGTGCTCGAGTCGGCGCCCCCCGGGCAGGGTGCCCGGTACCAGTCCCGCCTCGAGCGCCCCGCGGGCGTTGTTGCGACGCGGCACCCAAGCCAGCTTGGCACCGATCGACTCCGCCAGGCGCCCGGCAGCCGCCAGCGCACCACCCGCAGCGCCTCCGCGCTCACCGACCAGGATGACGGCCGCGTCGCCGGCCGCTTCGAGAGCCTCCCTGACGTCGGCCGCGGCCCCGTCGAGGTCACCGCCTCCATCAGCCAAGGCGCTGAGCAGGGCAGCCTCGTCCCCGGGCGCAGTGGGCAGCCGGCGCCACAGGATCTTGGAGATCGAGCCGGACCGGGGTCCGATCGAGACGAGCTTCGCCTGGTTGTCGCGCCACGCCTTGCGCAGGCGGAGGAACAGGATCGGGACCTCCTCCTCCGGGTCGAGGTCGACCAGCACCGTGACCGGTGCCGCTTCCACATCGCCGTACGTGACGCCTCGCCGGGTCGGGACGATGGCCAGGGCCTCGTCCTCGTCCGGACCGGCGGCGCGGGTCCGGAAGTCCACGTCGTCCGTGCGGAGCACGCTCCGGGCGAACCGGCTGAGCACGTAGGCGTCCTCGTCCGGCAGGTGCCCGCCGGTGAGGACCGCCACGCTGTCGGCGCTGCGCAGCCTGTCCGCGGCGGTCTGGAGCGCCTCCATCCACCCCACCGGGACGAGGTCGCCCCCTCTGCGCAGCATCGGCTGGTCGATCCGCTGCTCGTGCTCGAGGTACTTGAACGCGAAGCGGCCCTTGTCGCAGTTCCACGCCTCGTTGACCGCCGGGTTGTCGCGGGCCAGGACCCGCATGATGCCGCCTCGGCGAGTGTGCACGTTCATGTTGCACCCGGCCGAGCACAGGTTGCAGACGCTCGGTCGGGACTCGAGATCGAACGGCCGAGCACGGAAGCGGTAGGAGGCCGAGGTCAGCGCACCGACCGGGCAGATCTGGATGATGTTGCCCGAGAAGTAGTCGAAGTACGGCTCGTCCTCGTAGATGGCGACCTGCTCCAACGCGCTGCGCTCGAACAGCTCCAGGAAGGGCCGACCGGAGATCTGCCGCGCGAAGCGGGTGCACCGGGCACACAGCACGCACCGTTCGCGGTCGAGCAGGACGTTCGGGGACACCGCGACCGGCTTGGCGTAGCGACGCTTCTCGTCGATGAACCGCGACTCCCCTGGGCCGTGTTCCAGCGCCTGGTCCTGCAGGGGGCACTCTCCGCCCTTGTCACACATCGGGCAGTCGAGCGGGTGGTTGATCAGGAGGAACTCCAGCTGCGCCTTCTGTGCGTCGCGCGCCAGCTCGGAGGTCAGATGGGTGTTGACGACCATGCCGTCCTGGCACGGCGTCGTGCAGGACGTCATCGGCTTGCGCTGGCCTTCGACCTCGACGATGCACTGACGGCATGCTCCGGCGGGGTCGAGCAGGGGATGATCGCAGAAGCGCGGGATCACGATGCCCATCTGCTCGGCGGCGCGGATGATCAGCGTGTCGGGGGGCACGGTGATCTCGCGGCCGTCGATCGTGAGCGTGACGGTCTGGTCGTCGGTCATGCGCGGCTGCCCTTCCCGCGAGTCGTGGTCTGCTCGACCAGTGGCAACCCGGTCCGGGGCGGCTCGATGGTGCCCTCCTCCGACTCGCGGTGGGGATGCAGCGGCTCGATCTCCTCGCCGCGGGGAGTCGCGTCGAAGGGACAGCCGCCCTGCTCGACGTGCGCCTCCCACTCGTCGCGGAAGTACTTGATCGCGCTCTGTGGAGGTTGGGCCGCGCCGTCGCCGAGCGCGCAGAAGCTCCGTCCCCACATCTGGGTGCAGACCTGCTCGACGACGTCGATGTCGGCCATGCGTCCCCGGCCGGTCTCCAACCGGGTGAGGACCTGGCTGAGCCAGAACGTGCCCTCGCGGCAGGGAGTGCACTTGCCGCACGACTCGTGCTCGTAGAACTGGTTCCAGTTGAGCGAGGCGTCGACGGTGCAGGTGCGGTCGTCGAAGACCATCAACGCGGCCGTGCCGAGCATCGTTCCGGCCTCCTGCAGCGACTCGAAGTCCAGCCCGACGTCGAGCGCATCGCCGGGGAGCATCGGGACCGATGATCCGCCGGGGAGGAAGAACTTCACCGGCCGGTCGTCGATCATCCCCCCGCACAGGTCCTCGACGATGGCGCGGATGGGGGTTCCCATCGGGACCTCGAAGTTCATCGGTCGCTTCACGTGGCCGGAGACACACACCAGCTTGGTTCCCGTGCTGTCCTCCGTCCCCCACTGGCGCCACCACTCGGCGCCGTTGGAGACGATCCCCGGGACGCTGCAGATCGTCTCCACGTTGTTCACCGTGGTGGGGCTGGCGTACAGCCCCGACTGTGCGGGGAACGGTGGACGCAGTCGCGGCTGGCCGCGGCGGCCCTCCAACGAGTTCAGCAGCGCGCTCTCCTCACCGGCGATGTACGCACCAGCGCCGCGGTGCAGCGTCATGTGCAGACGGCGGCCGGTGCCGAACATGTCGTCGCCGAGGTAGCCGCGTTCGTAGGCCTCGAGGATGGCGTCGCCGAGGCGGCGGGCCGGCCACTCGTACTCGCCGCGGATGTAGATGAACGAGTGCTCGCTGCGCATCGCGAGGCATCCGATCATCA
>JALYHG010000277.1 GCA_030776725.1 Actinomycetota bacterium | reverse complement strand
CGCCAGCAGCGCGCCGCGTGACGCTTCGGTGCGGGTGCCCAGCGCCGCGGCGGTGTCGTCGCCGAGCTGGAGGATGCGGAGGCGTGGCATGAGCGCCAGGGCGGCGGGCAGCAGCACGGCGAGCGCGGCGGCGATCCAGGTGACGTCCTGCCAGTCCGCGCCGTACAGGGTGCCGGTCATCCACACGATCGCGCTGCTGATGAACTCGATGGGGTAGCGGACGATGACCAGCGTGGTGAGCGCGATCAGCAGCGCGTTGACGCCGATGCCGACCAGCACGAGACGGTTGCCGCTGATGCCCTTGCGCCAGGTGAGCCCGTACACGGCGAAGGCGGCCGCGACCGCCCCGGCGAGAGCAGCGGCGGGCACCACGGTCGTCGACCGGAAGACGACGATGGCGGTGACCGCCGCGAGGCTCGCCCCGGCCATCACCCCGATGACGTCCGGGGCGACCAGGGGGTTGCGGACCAGCCCATGGAAGATCGCTCCCGAGGCGGCCAAGGCCAGCCCGGCGCCGATCGCGGTGAGGACCCGCGGCAGCCGCAGGGTGCGCACGATGAACGCCTCACCGCCGTCGCCGCCGGCGAACACGACCGCGGCCACGCGGCGTGACGAGATCGGGAAGTCCCCGAGCGTCATCGCCCAGACCGCCAGGCCGACCACCAGCGCCGCCACCAGCAGCAGCAGGACGCAGGTGCGCACGCTCACGCGGCTCGACCATCCGGTCACCCGGACCGGCCGGCGCCCCGGGACCCGCGCCGTGGGCATCGTGCTCATAGCTCGCCCAACCGCCGGCTGCGCACCAGATGCACCAGGACAGGCGCGCCTACGATCGCGGTGACGATCCCCACCTGGACCTCCGACGGACGCGCGACGATCCGGCCGACCACGTCCGCGCCGAGCAGCAGGACGGGCCCCGCGACCGCTGACAGCGGGAGCAGCCAGCGGTGGTCCGGCCCGACGACGGTGCGCAGCGCGTGTGGCACGGCCAGACCCACGAACCCGATCGGACCGGCTACGGCCACCGCCGAGCCGGCCAGCAGCACCACCGTCGCCGCGGCCGCGGCGCGGACAAGGACGACGTTCTGTCCCAGCCCGGCGGCGACGTCCTCACCGAGCGCGATCGTGTTCAGCGATCGGGCCATCCCCAGACCCACCAGCAGCCCGACCGCCAGGAACGGGGCCACCTGTACGAACACCGACAGCTCCCGACCGGCCAGCGACCCCGCCAGCCAGAACCGCACCTCGTCCAGGCTGCGCTGGTCGAGGACCAGTACCGTCGAGATCCACGCGCCCAGGAGCGCGGTCAACACCGCTCCGGCGAGCGCCAGCTTGACCGGCGTCGCACCGGACGGTCCCACCGACCCGATCAGGTAGACGAGCACCGCCGCGCCCAGCGCCCCGGCGAACGCGAACCACAGGTACGCCGCCGCCGTGATGCCCGCCACGAACACCGCCGTGACCACAGCGAACGCCGCGCCGGCGTTGACCCCCAGGATCGCCGGGGACGCGAGCGCGTTGCGGGTCACGGCCTGCATCACCACCCCGGCCACCGCCAGCGCGCCACCCACCCCCAGCCCGATGATCGTGCGAGGCAGCCGCAGCGAACGCACGATCAGGTGGGCGTTCGACCCGTCGAAGTCGAGGAACGCGCCAACCACCTGCCCGGTGGTCAGCGACACCGACCCGACCCGCAGGCTCAGCAGCACACCGCGACCAGTGCGACCAGGCCGGCGACGAGCGCCCCCGACCGCACGACCGCCCGCGGGCTCGCATGCCGGAACCCCGCCGTCGCAACCTCGCTCATCGAGCGTCCACGAACAGGTCGAACAGGTCGTCGAGGATGCGCTCGGCGGCCTGCACCGACCCGCAGCTGAACCACCAGCGCGGGTCGGTCTCGTAGACACGCTCCTGCCGAACCGCCTCGAGTTGGCCCCAGAGCGGGTTGCTCTGGATGCGTCGGGTCTCGGCCGCGGCCGCCGCCGGACCGGTTGCCGCGCTGCCCACGAAGTAGAAGAGGACGTCGGCGTCGACCTCGGGCAGCCGCTCGATGCTGATCTGCATGCGGTGCTGGTCCGGATCTTCGCTCGGGTGGCCGGGGGGACGATCGAACCCGACCTCGTCGAGGACGTCCCGGGCGCAGCTGTCCGTGTAGAGGTTGATGTCGTCCTGGTCGCGGAAGTTGACCAGCGAGGCGGTCACCCCCTCGACGTCGGAGGGGGAGCGGAACTGCTCGATCCGCTGCTCGTAGTCCTCGAGGGCGCGTTCCATCCGGCCCTCAGCCCCCAGGACGCGACCGGCCTCGCGCACGGTCACCTTCCAGTCGCGGTCGAGGAACGTCGCCAAGCCCACGGTGGGCGCGATCTCTCTCAACCGGTCGTAGGACTCCTCGACGAACAGCGTGTTACCGAGAATCAGGTCCGGGGCCAGCGCGGCAATCCGCTCGATGTCCAGCTCGCCGAACCACCCGATGTTCGATGCCCCGCGTCTGCTTGTCGTCGAGGAACACCGGGAACGGCTCGCCGAAGCGCAGGTAGGCGGTGCCCACCACGTTGGCGTCGGCCAGCAGGGCCGTCGGCAGGGACACGTAGGGGTCCAGCGCGACAACCCGTTCCGGTCGAGCGGGCACCTCGGCGGTCCCGAAGGCGTGCTCGATGGTGCGGGGGCCCACGTCGCCGGCGTGCGCCGGCGGTGGGCTGGGCCCGGCCCGTTCCTCGGCGGTGTCCGGAGGGCTCGCACACGCCGTCGCGGCCATTGCCGCAGCGACCATCCATACCACGCCCTGGAGGCGCCGGTGTCCCGCGTTCACGATCGCCCCGATCCCGATCGATCTCCAGGCGTCCTGCCATGCAGCAACCGCTGGAGCGTGTCGGCCCACGGGTCGCGGACGGCCGGCACGACTGCCGTCGTGAAGCGGCCGGACAGCAGCAGCATTGCCGCGTCGAGCAGCTCCAGGTCGAGTTCGACCGATCCCTGGGCGGTCGCGATCCGCAGCCAGCAGGCCGGGTCCGGATCCGGTCGGATGAGCACGCACAGCGGCCACGCCCCACCCGCGCGGAGCGACCGCCGCAGGAGGTCGACGTGCACCTCGGCGCGGTAGTGGCAGCCCCGCTCATGGCCATGCAGGGCGCCCAGGTGGCCCAAGGCGTACCACGCACCGCGGTCCAGTGGCACCGTGACCGACAGATCGTGGCCGTCCACCTCCACGAGGACGAGCAGCGCCTGCTCCTCGCGTGGATGCTCACCACTCGGCAGGGAGGCAACGTCGTGCGCCGGTCGCCGGTCGACTGGGGGCCGGTCACGAGCCGTCGTCTCCGGTCAGGGCGTCACGGGCGCCGCCCGCCCCGAGGAAGTGACGCTCGAGGTCGTCGAGCATCGCGTTGGCAGCCAGGATGCCCCCGCCGAGGTTCCAGTGCTCCTCGTTCACGGGGAACACCGCCCCGTTGCGGACCGCTTCGAGCTTCCCCCACAGCGGGTGGGAGGTCCACTCCTCCTCCAACTCCAGCGCGTCGTCGCCTCGCCAGTCCGACACCATCACGAAGATCACCTCGGCGTCCATGTCGGGGATGCGCTCTTGGCATGATCGCCACCAGCTGGTCGGAGGTCTCCCAGTCGTCGACCCGCTGCGCCGGGGGCCGTTGCAGCCCCGCGTCGCGCAGCACCGATCCGGGGAAGCCGGTCAGGTAGATGCGGACCTCGTCGGGCATGAACCGGATCATCGACACGTCGGTGTCGGCCAGCTCCCCCAGCTCGCGTTTGAACGCGGCGGTCCGCTCCTCCCACGCGAGCAGGACCCGCTCGCCCTCCTCCTGCCGGCACAGGGCCTTCGCCCACAGCGACACGTTGTCCTTCCAGCTACGCCCGATCGTCTCGGCGAACACCGTCGGGGCGATGGCGGACAGCTGCTCGTACACCGCCTCGGGGCGCAGCTTCGAACCCAGGAGCAGATCGGGATCCAGCGCCGCGATCGCCTCCACGTCGGGCTCGAGCTCGCTGCCGACCACCTCAGCGTCGTGCACCTCGTCGGGCAGGTAGCCGTAGAACTCCTCGGTCCACGGCTCCACCACCCCGACCGGTATCACCCCCAGCACGAGCGTGGAGTCGGTCTGGCCCTGACCCAGGGTGACGACCCGCTCCGGGGTGCACGGCACCTCAGTCGACCCCATCGCGTGCTCCACGGTGACGCTCGTCGGCTCCTCGGCCGCCGTCCCACGGTCGGTGGCCGTTCCGGTACGGTCCGCTCCTCCGGCGACATCCTCGACAGTTCCCGACCCTCCGCAGGCAACGGCGGTGAGCGCGAGGGCGAACACAGCGGCAGTGATGGGCGAGCGCACGGAGACCTCCAAGTTAAGGTAAGGAGAACCTAAGTAAAGGGAGCCTTATCTATGGAGCGCCGTCAAATCGGTCCCCGACCTCCGATGGTGACGGCATGCCCTCCTTGGCGACCGCGCTACAACGTGGCTCGAGCCAGGAGGATCAGGTGGGTGAGGACGAACCGCGCGGCAACCGGCCGATGCGCAAGAACCGGTGGTAGGCGTCATGCGCGCGACGGTGGTCGGGGTCGATCACGGGGATGATTCGAGTGATGGTGCGCCGTCCGGGCGTCAGCACCCAGCCGGTGAGCAGGTCGGTGACGTCGTGCATCAGTCGGCCCTCGACTGCGCCGTCGCCGAGCGTCCCGCCGTGGCCTCCAGGTCGAGGTCGAGGCTGGCGATGGTGGTGAGCGCGTCACGCCACTCGAGACCTTCCAACCAGCTTGGCAGGCGGTCCACCAGCATCTCCGTGCCGGCGCGCGGGTCTTCCACGACCTCGGGATCGCCGATGGTGGCGTCACCGGCGAGGGCGGCGAGCTGCAGCGACTGCACGGCCTCGTCTGCCCGCTGCAGCCACCGTGCCCGCGCGTCGCCGCCGTCCGGGTGGTCACCTTGAATCCGAGCCGGAGGTAGGTCAGGTCCCGGGCGCGGGCGT
>JALYHG010000276.1 GCA_030776725.1 Actinomycetota bacterium | reverse complement strand
CCTCCAGGCGGTGCGGCTCGGTGTCGCCGAGCAGCAGCAGCGCTGCCCGCAGGCCGGCGTCGTCCAGCACCTCGGCGAGCCAGTCGGCATCCACCGCCGGCATCGCGTCGGGGCGGCTGTTGCCCGGCGCGCCGGCGGGGCGGCTGACGGCCGGCTCGGTGTCGGGGCGTTCGGTCGGCTCCCTGTCCAACAGGCGGCTGTTCGAGAGTTGCGTGTTCATGGCTCATCCTCCCCCGTGGCGCGGTCCGCGCTCCACGGTTACACCCACGGATCATCACGACTCACGTCACGGATCACGTCACGGATCACACCGGTGTCGTTCGACTCACCGGGAGGATGCCAGGTGGGTGTGACGTGGCTGCGGAGGTCGCGCAGCGGCCGTGACCCGGGTCGACGCTCAGTACACGTACAGCCGCGTCCCCAGCGGGACCAGCCCCGCGTCCCAGATGAAGTCGATCGCCGGGTAGATCAGCCGGACGCAGCCGTGCGACGCCGGGTAGGGCGGGACGTTGGTCGATCCGTGGATCGCGTGGCCGCGGTCGGTGAAGTACTTGGGGCGCCACAGCCTGCCCAGGTGCGACTCGCGCATCCCGTCGATCTGGCGGAAGAACGTGAAGGTCCCCTCGGGCGTGATCGCGTACCCGGAGCTGCCCCCTTCGTTGTAGTACTCCCCGTTGCCGCTGGAGACCGCGAACGTGTGCAGCACACGGCCGTCCTGCACGATGAACATGATCTGGCGGGGCTTGTCGATCTCGACGTACCGCCCCGAACGCTGGTGGCGCGGCACCGGCCGGGCGGCCGTCTGCAGCCGCTGGCGGGTCGCGGCGTCCACCGAACCGGTGCGTTGCAGCCCCTCGTGCTTCTGGAAGGCGTACACCGCCTGGACGGTCGCGCTCCCGAACGTCCCGTCGGGGGTCGGCAACCAGTACCCGAGGTCGCTCAGCCGCTGCTGCAGGTCACGCACCGCCGGTCCCTGGTCGCCCCGCGACAGCTCCAGCTTGCGGAACACCAGGTCGTACTCGAGGTGGCGCCACCCCGACCCGTCGAAGGCCGCGGCGGTCACGCGCACCGGGTAGGCGTGGTTGGCCTGCGCCGCGATCGGGAGCGCGCCGGCGCGGAACACGATGCTGTTGGCGAAGTCGCCGTGCGCCAGGCTGCCGTACACCTCGTGCCCGTTGAGCGTCACGAACACCGACGACTGGTTGAGGTCAACGGCCCGGTCGAAGTCGATCTGGAGGGTGTCGAGGGTGTTGATCTCGTCGCCGGGTCCCGGTGACAGGCTGACCTCCCGCGGGCCCCCGGCGTCGAGGCTGGCGCGACGGATGTCGCCCGCGGCGGTGTCGGCCACCGCGGCCGCCCCGCCGTACACGACGCCCGCGGCCGGGCGCCACGTGGCGAGCTGGTCGACCTGGGGACGGGCGAGGTTGTGGTGGGGGGTGAGCATCAGCGGGGCGCCGTGGGCGGCGGCGTGGGGTCCGCCGGCGAGCGCGTCGGGGAAGCGCTCCCCGCTGGCCACCGCGACCGTCTGCGGCGAGGCGAAGAACGCGCCGGCGATCACCGCGGCGGTGTCGAACCGGCTCGGCCCGGCCAGGCGGTGCACCTCACCGGCGAGCTGGTCGAGCTCGGCCGCCACCTGGTCGTTCACCACGGCGGTTCCGCCGACCACGTACACCACCGGGTAGTTCCGCGCAGCCAGGAACTCTCGGGTCGCCGGCGGCAGGCTGTCGGGCGCGGTCAGCACGATCGGCATCCCGCCGATCGCAGCCGGCGACGACGCGGCCAGCGCGTCGGGGAAGCTGAACCCCGACGCCACCACCGCGGCGTCACCGGCGGGCAGGACCGCACTGGCGGCCGCTGCCGTCCCGAACCGGTCGGTTCCGGCGACCCGCTGGGGGTTCAGGCCGATCGCCTGAACGTCCGCAGCGACCTGCTCGGACAGGGCGCTGCGTCCGCCGAGCAGGTAGACGGTGGCACCCGGCGGCAGGACCCGCCGCAACTCCCCGGCGGTGGCGTCAGCCAGGCGTTCGGCCCCGCTGAGCAGCAACGGACCGTCGACCGCCGTGGCCAGCGGCGCCCCGGCCAGCGCGTCGGGGAAGTCGTCGGCTCGGGCCAGCACCGCCGCGGTGGCCGTCTGCGGGTACAGGTTGAGGCTGATCGCCGCCGCGGTCTCGACCCGGTTCTGGCCGGCCAGGCGACCGACCGCCGTGTCGGAGGCCGTGAAGCGCCACGCCCGCGTCGTGGCCGCCCCCTGGCGGTCGGTCAGGGCGACCTCGGCGACGTGGTCGCCGGGCGCCACCTGCGCTGTGGCGGCGATGCGCTGGTAGGTGTCGCTCCCGGACCGCTGGGCGGGCACGCCAACGCCGTCGATGCGGAGCTCGGCGCCCGCGACCCCCGCCTGGGCGACCAGGAACGCGGCGATCTCGACCGTTCCCGCCGGGACCACGCCGCCGGGGGCCGGGTGCGGCCCGATCACCCCGGGGCTGGGCGGCTGCGCCACGCTGTCGGCGCGGGCAGGGGCGACCGGGACGGCCAGCACCGCCACCATCGCCAGCACCGCCGGCAGGACGAACCTCGTCCCACGGCGGGACATGGTCAACCACAGCACCTGTAGATCTCCCGCGCGACGTGACCGCCCAGCTTACGCAACCGCCTGGACCCCGGGCTCCGGACACGCCCGTTGCTCGCCGGCCCCGCCGGCATCGGGCAGGATGCGGCCATGGCCACCAACGCACGCCGTGACCGCCTGGCGGC
>JALYHG010000275.1 GCA_030776725.1 Actinomycetota bacterium | reverse complement strand
GTCTTGAGCCGGTTGGCGAGGTTGGCCGCGTCACGAGCGTCGACCTCGGCCTCGACGAGGGTGCGTAGCAGGATGGGCCGATCCGCCCGCGCCACATCGTGGGGACAGGTGTTCGACGGCGATTGGTTGCGCGCGCCTTCTCAGCTCCGGAAGCCACAGTGTCGACCGCGCACAACGGGATTGTTTCAACGCTGGCGGGGGGGACGACTGGGCAAGCGGTCAGGAGCGGACCGACCTGACGAAGTTTGGCTTTCCGTACCCGTCAGTGGAGGCCGCACGACCTGGGCCGACATCGTTGCGCTCGCGCTGCCGCGATCCTCTCATGGTGGGCTGGGTCATCTGCACGCGGGCGGAGCGTCGACGGCGTCGCTGGGCGCCTTGGAACTGACGGTGACGGTGCTAACCGGGATACGCGCGGTCGTCGCACCGGCGGCCGAGTAGCGGATGCACACATAACCGCCTGGGGGCCTACGGGCAATGTGCCGTAGCGGTGCCCGTTTAGGGAGATGCGCGTACTGCCGTAGTTCAGGGCGCTGCGGGGCCAACACCGGCTCCAAGCCTCGTGAGGCTATTCGCACATTTAGAGCACCTACCGCTCTCAGCTCATCCAACCCCGCGTTCATCGAGAACGGCCGAATCACGACTGCGTAGGCACGTTTCCGACCAGGAGCAGCGACACGGAGCTCGGCTGGAACGACGTCTGCGCCACGGCGAGGATCTCCGAGGAGATGGCGGTGAGGTCGACCTCGTCCCGCAGGTGACGCGCGAACCGCTCGAGCACCGCGGCCCCGTCCGCGCGGCGGCGGTTGAACCGCCGCTCGACGACCGTCTGGACCCGGCGCCGCACAGGCTGGAAAGCGCCCGCGACGGCCAGCGTCGATAGTGCGACGATCACGCTGCTGTCCTCGCCGGTCAGGGGGCGGAGGAACGCCCCGATCGTCAGCACACCGACCAGGTACACGGCCACGAGCACCGCCATCAGCAGCGAGTACGACAGCGTCCTGCTGACGATCCGGTCGATGTCGTAGAGTCGGTAGCGCAGGATCGCCGCCCCGACGGCGAGCGGGATGGCGACGAGGCCGGTGGCGAGCACTCCGATCCAGACGGCGTTGGGGAGCGCCACCCGCCAGAAGAACGCCGGGCCTGACAGGATCGCGATCACGAATAGCCCGGCGGCGGTCGCAAGCCACTTCAGCTGCTGCCGCTCGAGGCCGCGTGAGCGACGGAAGCGGGCGATCAGGCCCGCGGCCGCCGCGACGATGCTGGCGAACAGCAACAGCAGCAGCGGCACCTCCGCCCGCCGCCACACCGCCCCGATCGGGGCCACGGCGAACGGGTTCGGGGTGGCGGGGTGGACCTCGGCCAGGTCGCCCGGTTTGAGGGCCACCAGCACGATGAAGGCGGTGGCGGACCCGACGAGGCCCCAGGCGACAGGACGCCACCTCGGGGACGGCAGCCGCCCGTCCGGTACCAGCAGCAGCAGCAGGGCGAACGGCGCGAAGCCGGCCGGGCTCTGGATGGTCGCGTGGACGAACCACCCCGCGTACGCCCGCAGCGGAAGGTCGGGGTCGCCGGCGTTGGCGTAGGCGTCCGCCAGGGGCCCGGCAGCGTAGAGCAAGCCGATGCCGAGCAGCAGCCACCCGACCGCGTTGCGGGGAAGCCGGGACGCGATCACCGCCCCGACCGCCGGGAACGCCAGCAACGCCACCAGGAGCAGGGACACCGCGACGAGGTCCCCCGTGTCCCCGGCCGCTTCGTGTCTGCCGATGAGGACCCCGACGGCGGGCGTCGCCACGGCGCCGACCACGCAGAGGGCGAACACCGGCCAGGCCGCGTGCCGCAGGATCGGCATGGTCAGGTTCCTCCGAACACTCCCAGCGCGGCTGCCGCAGGCACGTACCGCATCGTTGGCGCTCGTGTCTGGTCAGCGCCTCTCACCCGCGCGGGCTGCGAGCCGAACGTCGGAACGACCGGCCGAGCTGGTAGAAGGTGGATCGGAGCATCGCGTCGTTGCGGAACTTGAGGGCGTTGCGCCACTGGCGTTTGCGGTCCACGCAGACCGCGTCGAGGATGACCGCCGGGGCGGTGACGCTGAAGTGGCCCGCCAGCTGCTGGAGCGTGTGCTCCCAGAAGCGGTCCTCCTTCTTGAAGCCGCCGATCAGCACGTTGCCGAGGTCCACCATGAGGTTCTGGGTGCGCAGCAGCGCCTGCACCTGTGCGACCGTCTCCGGACCGTCGCGGTAGGCGGAGAAGGTGATCCACGCCGCCAGCATGTGACCCTCCGGCGTCATGAACGTGAACGACTCGTCGTCGGAGTACACGACCATCACGCCGGTCGACAGCGTGATGCGCCCCGGCATCGCCAGGTTCAGCACCGCGACCTCACCGGGGGCGATCCCGGTCAGCGGACCGAAGAAGCGGTTGCCCTCCGGCCAGAACTCGGGGAAGCGGTCCTTCCAGACGCGGATGACCTCCTCGGGGGACACGTCGACGCCGAAGCGCGCCCGGTACGTCTTCTGCCACATCCTGCCGAAGCCCTGGACCGGCCCGGCGAGCCGTTTGCCTTCGACGTTGAGGTTGAAGCCGCCGTCGAAGGAATCCCGAGCGACGTGCAGCGCCCCCACCGGCTTCGCCCAGTTGCCGGCGTCGCGCGGCGTCTTCGCCCCGCCCGGCTGCGCGTCCACCGTCGCGGCGGGCGGCGACGTCGGCCACGACGGCTCGAGGCCGTGGTGGGGCGCGTGGGGCTTCGGGCGTTGCTGGCCTCGGGGGCTGTCCATCGTGGCTCCTGGCGGTTCGGGTCAGTTAGCGCGGACTCGAGTTCTCGCCAGGGGCGATCGCCGCGACCTCGTCGGCGTGGATCTTGATCGCGTCGTCGAGGCGGGTGAGCTCGAAGATCTGGCGGTAGTGGTCGGACAGGCCGTAGGCGAGCAGCCGCTGCTTGGCACGCTGCGCACGCACGAGGAGCGTGACGAGCAGGCCGATGCCGCCACTGTTCATGTACTCGAGGTCGCTGAAGTTCAGGACGACCGAGCGCGCCCCGTTCACCTTGCCGTAGGCGTCCACGAGCGCGGCCTCGCTCGCGGGCGTGACGTCGCCCTTGATATCGATAACCGTCACGCCGGGGGCGACTTCGCGCACCGCCAGGTCCATGGTCGCTTCACCCATGTTCGTGTCCTCCTCGTGTTCTCCGGGCTCGAGCTGCTCGAGCGGTGTTGGTGTAGGAGTCCGGGTCACTATCGCTTCGCATTTGAGTGACCTAGACGAGCGGGGCTGGGGCCCCGACCGCGGTCTCCTCGTCGGGGAAGAAGCTCATGAAGTCCGCGAGACGGGTGATCTCGAAGATGTGTCGGTAGTGCTCAGAGAGCCCCACGACGCGGATGCTGCGCGCCTCGGCGCGGGCCTTGGCGAGGAGCCCGACGATGAGGGCGATGCCGGTCGAGTTGATGTAGCCGACGTCCTTGAAGTTGAGGACGAGCGGCACGACCGCTGTCGTCCCCGCCGCGTCGGCGTACGCGCCGTTCAGCGCGGCGTCGGCTCGCCCATCGAGATCGCCGTGCAGGTCGAGCACCGCGGCGCCGCCACGGTCGCGGACCTGGGCATTGAACTCAGCCATCCTAGTTTCCTTCATCCAGACGCATGATCAGCTCCACCGTGTGGTGGGCCGTGTCTTCGAAGATGTTCACCTCGTCGACCATGTTGCGGATGAGGAACAGTCCCCATCCGCGGGGCGATTCTTCGCCCCGGAGCTTCGCCTCGAGGTCCGGATCGGTGGTCTCGGGGATGGCCTGCGCCCCACCCTGGTCGGTGATGCGGACGACGAGCGCGTCGGCGGTGGTAAAGACCCGGACCTCGACGAGCAGCTCGGAGCGGTTGTGGTTGCCGTGCTCGATGGCGTTCATCGAGGCCTCGGCGACCGCGGTCTTCAGCCGGTCGAGCTTGCCGTTGTCGACCCCGATCGAGACGACCGCGTCGGCGATTCGCTCCATCACGATGCGCTCGTTGCCCGGTTCGCTCGCGACGGTGAAGGCGACGAGTTCACGGCCTTCGTCGTCGGCGGGCTGCACATCGTTGACGTGCTCGCCGGCCGACGGGGTGCGCTGGACGGCGACGAGGGTGATGTCGTCCTCCTGCTCCCAATCGGCGCCGGTGAACCCGTGAAGTTCGGTGAGGAGCCGATCGATGAGGCGCTGCCCGTCGCTACCGCTGTTGCCGACGACGTCGACGAGCCGGGGGAACCCGAACATCTCCCCGCTGGCGTCGTGGGCCTCGGGGAGCGCGTCGCTGTAGAGCAACACGGCGCGACCCGGGTCGACGGTGACCTCGTTCTCCTCATAGCGCATGCCGGGCAGCAGCCCCAGCGGCATGCCGGTCGCCCGCGCCTCCACGGCACCGTCGGCGGTCTGCACGCACGGGAGGTTGTGGCCGGCGTTGGCGAACACGAAGCGTCCGGTGGCGGGCTCCAGCACCCCGTAGACGCACGTGACGAACATCTTCGGCGGCATCTCCGGCTGGAGCTGGTCGTTCACCGCCTCGAGCACGGCGCCGGGTTCCATGTGGGTGAGCGCGGCGGACCGCAGCACGCTGCGGGTCGACG
>JALYHG010000274.1 GCA_030776725.1 Actinomycetota bacterium | reverse complement strand
GGGTGCGGCCGGTACCCTGGCCGTCACACACGGGCTGTGGCGCAGTCAGGTAGCGCACTCGTCTGGGGGGCGAGGGGTCGCCGGTTCAAGTCCGGCCAGCCCGACCGGCGCGTGAGGTCGCTCCAGCCCGACCGGCGCGTGAGGTCGACGAGCAGGAACTCCGGGAACGTGGGCGAGTAGGCTGCCTTCAGGGGCGACCACAGGACCGCGATGTCGGTGTTCCGGAGTGGCTCCCGCAACGACGGGTCCCGGGTCGTTACCGACCGCGTCTTCACGCTCCCGAACGTCGTCTCGGTCATCCGGCTCGCGGCGCTCCCGCTGGTGTACGCGGACATCGCGGGCGGGCGCGAAACCCGTGGGCTGGTCGTGCTGATCGTGGTGGCATCGAGCGACTTCGTCGACGGCTACCTCGCACGCCGTCTGGGTCAGGTATCCCGGGTGGGGCAGATCGCCGATCCCATCAGCGACCGTCTCCTGGTGGTCGTGGTCGGGATCGCACTGATCGTTGGGGGGATCGTGCCGCTGTGGGCCATGGCCGCCATCTTCGCCCGGGATGGCTTCGTGCTGGTCGGTGGGTTGTACCTGCTGTGGCGCGGTGTCGACCCGCCGCCAGTGACCGACCTCGGCAAGGCTGCGACGTTCGGGCTGATGGGTGCGCTGACGCTGTTCCTGGTGGCGCGCGTGTTCGACTCGCCCCAGCTACGAGGTTCCGCGTGGGTCATGCTCGGCGGGAGCGGCGTCCTGTACTACCTCGCTGCCGGACAGTACGTCCGCGCGGGTCATGCCACCATCCGCGCCCGCCGGGTATCGCATCGTGGTGACAGCGACCCGGTCCCTGCCGGCGACGACCACTGATCGGCGTATCCGACGAGTGGGAGCGAGCACCACCGTGGACCGGATACCGGTGCGAGCAGTACGGTCAGGACCGCAGCCGTCGCTCTCGGTAGCGCGGACGTCGACGCGGAGGTGACGACAGTGGCCGAGGTCACGCTGGACGCGGTGGACAAGTTCTACCCCGACGGGACGCACGCGGTGAAGGACATGTCCCTCGACATCGGGGACGGCGAGTTCATCGTCCTGGTCGGGCCGTCGGGCTGCGGCAAGACCACCGCGTTGCGGATGGTCGCCGGTCTCGAGGAGATCAGCGACGGGCAGGTCCGCATCGGCGGGCGGGTGGTCAACCGGATGCCGCCCAAGGATCGCGACATCGCCATGGTGTTCCAGAACTACGCGCTGTACCCGCACCTGAGCGTTGCGGACAACATCGGCTTCGGGCTGAAGCTCCGCAAGATGCCCAAGGACGAGATCCGCGACCGTGTCCGCGACGCCGCGAGGATCCTCGGCATCGAGGACCTGCTGGATCGCAAACCCAAGGCACTGTCGGGCGGGCAACGGCAGCGCGTCGCGATGGGACGCGCGATCGTCCGCGAACCGCAGGCTTTCCTGATGGATGAGCCTCTGTCCAACCTCGACGCGAAGCTGCGCGTCCAGATGCGTGCGGAGGTCCTGCGCATCCAGAAGGATCTCGGCACCACCACCGTCTACGTCACCCACGACCAGACCGAAGCCATGACGATGGGCGATCGTGTCGCGGTGATGCGCAAAGGGTTCCTGCAGCAGGTCGCCCCTCCCCAGGCGCTCTACGACCGTCCCGTCAACCTGTTCGTGGCCGGGTTCATCGGTTCGCCCGCCATGAACATGACCATGGCGAAGGTCACGTTCGACGCCGACCGGGCGTACGTCGAGTTCGGGAGCAACCGGCTCCGCATCGACGATCAGGTCCTCCAGCAGCGCCCTGCCCTACGCCAACTCGACGGGCGTGACGTGGTCCTCGGGATCCGCCCCGAGGACCTGCAGGACGCCGCGATCGAGTCGGACACTGCCGACGACCGCCGGATGCGGGCGGAGGTGGAGCTGACCGAGTCGATGGGCTCCGAGGTCTACGTTCACTTCACGGTCGACTCGCCGCGGGTCCTGACCGACGACACCAGGGAGCTCGCCGAGGACGTCGGGGCGGAGGACCTCGAGGACCTCGGGCCCGGCGAGAAGGGAGAGACCGATTTCGTCGCCCGCTTCCACCCCACGACCGGGGCCAAGATCGGTCAGGTGACCGAGATCGCGGTCGACACCAGACGGCTGCACTTCTTCGACCTCGACAGCGGTCGGTCCATCTTCGACTAGCGCCACCGCCCGGAGCGTGAGGGAGGCGAGCATGGCAGCTGGCGCTGAGGCGACCACCCCAGGGGCAGCGACCGGCGCGCTCGCGGCATGGTTCCGCCGCCACGCGTTCGAGATCGCCCTGGTCGCGCCGCTGGTCGTCTACGTGCTGGTCTTCACGGTCGCGCCCATCTTCGACACCTTCCGGATCTCGTTCACGGCGAGGTTCGCCGAGACCTTCCCGTCCGCCGCGAACTACCGGGCGCTCGCCGACGACCCGGTCTTCCGCGACGCGGTGGTCAACACCGTGATCGTGGCGTTGCTGTCGATCGCCCTGGAACTCGTGGTCGGCATGGCCACGGCGCTGGCCCTCCACAAGCGGTTCTTCGGGCGGGGCTTCGCGCGGACGGTCCTGCTGATCCCTCTCGGCGTGCCCACCATCGTCTCCGGTGCGGTCATGCTCCTGATCTTCAGCCGCTCGGGGTACCTCAACGCCGTCATGTTCCACGTCGCCGACCTGGTCAGCGTGATCCCCGGCATCGACTGGAGCTACCAGCCGACCAACCTCACCGTCGCCGGCGGATGGCGGACGCTCTTCACGGTCGCCGTCGCGGACATGTGGAAGGTCCTGCCGATCGTGACGCTGATCTTCCTCGCGGGGTTGCAGTCCATCCCCGAGGAGATCTACGAGGCCGCGGACATCGACGGCGCCACGGTCTGGCAGAAGTTCACACGGGTCACCCTTCCGCTGCTGGTCCCCTACATCACCATGGCGTTGATCCTGCGGGCGATCGACGCGTTCCGGATCTTCGAGCTGGCGCTCGTCTTGGCGGGACGGGTCGAGTCGATCCTGCACGTCTACATCTGGAACCGGTACTCCCCGCCGACCAACGATCCGTTCACCGCGGCGGCCGGAGCAGCCGTGCTGTTCGCGATCATCATGGTGTTCATCGTGCTGTACCTGAAGTTCGTCGGGACCCGGGCGGCGCAGCGATGACCGCGGACGCCAGCAGCATCGGTCGACGACGGGTCGCGGCACGCGGCCGGCGCGACCGCCTGCAGCCGGCGCTGAAGGTGGCTTTCCCCGCCTGGGTGGTCGTGTCGCTCGTGATCGTGCTGTTCCCGATCTACCTCGTCTTCATGGTGTCGGTCGCACCCGGCGATGCGCTGTTCGGGGCCAGACCGGCGCTGTTCGTGACCGAGCCGACGTTGCGGTTCTGGCGGGGCGTGATCGGCGGAGGATCGATGTTCCCCCCGCTGGTCAAGAGCCTCGTCGTGGCCACCGTCACGACCATCCTCGCGATCGTGATCGCCGCGCCCGCCGCGTACGTGATCTCTCGCATGCCGGTGAGGTACCGCTACACGATCGTCCTCGGCCTGCTCGTGACCCGGATGTTCCCCGAGTTCTCGATCGGCATCTCGGTGGCAACGCGGTTCGCGGGGTTCGGCCTGATCGACACGTACCTGGGGCTGGTCCTGGCCCACCTGATCGGCTCGCTGCCGTTCATCGCCTGGATCCTCGTCGGGACGTTCGAGACGATCCCGGTCGACCTCGAAGAAGCCGCCTTCGTGGACGGAGCATCGCGTCTGCAGACGCTCCTGCGGGTCGTGATGCCGCTGGCAGCCGGCGGGATCGCTGTGGCGTCGCTGTTCGTGTGGCTGTACTCCTGGAACGAGTTCCTGTACGCCCGGCTGTTGACGACCAACCAGAACACCCTGCCTCTGCAGGTCTTCCAGGCGATCGACCGTGGCACCGCACAGTCGATGGCGACGTTCGCCGCGGTGCTGACCCTCCCGATCCTGGTGATGGTCTACTTCCTGCAGCGGTACCTCAAGCCCGGCGCTCTGGGCGGCGCCGTGAAGGGCTGAGCGGACTTGCTGGGCCGGCTTCTCTACTACCGCTGTCGTTGGTAGGGTGCCCTCCCGGCGACGGGAGGCACCACCGAGTTGAGCGAGCCACTGATCCGACGAGAGGACCAGACATGAGATCGGGACGTACGACGACCATCCTGCTGGCGGTGATGGCGCTCGTCGCGGCCGCCTGCGGCGGCG
>JALYHG010000273.1 GCA_030776725.1 Actinomycetota bacterium | reverse complement strand
GGGTGCGGCTGGCCGGCCCGGCGCGCCACGGCCGGGCTCGCTGGGGCGGCGTGTGGGAGCAGGGCGGACGGGCGGTGGGATCGAGCGGCGACCCGATCCCTCCTGCGGCATCCGGGATTCGACCACGCGACGGGCACGCGGCACGTTCCCGGTGACGCTCGGTGGCGGGGGCGCTCCGGGCATCCGCACGCCAGGCGGGGTGGGACGCGGTGCCTCACCCGCCGGAGCGGGTGGCGGCGGGGCGCCGGGCATCCGCGCGGCCGGGGCCTGCGGTTCGGCGGTGGGTGTGCGGGCGGCCGGGGCCTGCGGCTCGGGGGCCGGGGCGGTCGCAGGTTCCTCGATCGGCGCGGCCGGCGCCGGTTCTGCGGGGCGTTCTGGCGCCTCGACGGTCGGTGCCGCCGCGGCGGCCACCGCCGCCTCGCCCTGCTCCTGGGCTTCCTGCTGTGCCCGCAGGTGTGGCGGCAGGACCTTGGCAGCCTTCTTCCGCTCCGGCGCACCGACCGCGGACAGGTCGAGCTCAGCCAGCCGCCGTGCCTCCTGCTGGCGGCGCCGCTCCTCCTCATCGTCCTCGGTGGTGCGTCGGCCCAGCGATTCACGGAACCGCTGAGCGTCACCGAGCGTGATCGACGAGGAGTGGCTGGATGCCTCGATGTCGAGCTCGGTCAGGCGACGCAGGACCTCTTTGTTGGCGAGGCCGGTCTCCCGGGACAGCTCGTAGACTCTGATGGTGTTACTCACTCGGGATCTCCTCCCGTCCGCACCGCCGCGTCCAGCGCGGCCAATGCGTCCTCAACGTCGTGCTGATCTGCGCCTCTGAGCCCCTGCCGGACGGCACGCGCTCCGCGGCGGGTCGCCGCCGCCACGCAGGCCGGGTCGGGGCACAGGTAGGCGCCCCGGCCGGGAAGGCGTTGACTGTCATCGACGCGTACACCGGCCGGGTCGCGCACGATCCGCACCAGCTCCTGCTTGGGTCGCGTACGCCGGCACGCGACACACGTCCGCATCGGTGTGTGCGACACGGCGGCCTCGTGTCTGCTAACGCGTCGGACTGCTCGACCCTTCCTCACGCGGTCTTGCTCGCCTCGCTGTCCTCGTCGAGGACCCGCTGGCGGGCCGAGTCGGCCGCCTCCTGCGCAGCGGCGATCGCCGCCTGTCCCTCCTCGCTCAGCGGTCGGCCGTACTCGTCCACCAGCCCGGCCTCGAAGGCCTCCTGGAACGCGCGCTGCTCCTCGGCGAACTGCGATTCGTTCTTGATGTCGATCCGCCAGCCGGTCAGACGCGCCGCCAGGCGGGCGTTCTGCCCCTCGCGTCCGATCGCCAGCGACAGTTGGTAGTCGGGGACCACCACGATCGCGGTGGCCTCCTCCGGGTAGAGGTAGACGTCGGTCACCTTCGCGGGTGACAGCGCGTTGGCGACCAGCCCCTCGGGCTCGTCCGCCCACGGGATGATGTCGATCTTCTCGAGGCCCGCGTTGTGCAGCTCCTGCATCACCGCCCGCACGCGCGAGCCTTGCGGCCCGACGCACGCGCCGACCGGATCGACCGCCGGGTCGTTGGAGCTGACCGCGACCTTGGTGCGGTGCCCGGCCTCGCGGGCGATGCCGCGGATCTCGACGATCCCCTCCTCGATCTCGGGGACCTCCAACGCGAACAGGGCCGCCACGAACGCCGGGTGGGTGCGCGACGCCACGATCTGCGCGCCCTTGGGCTGGCGGCGGACCTCGATCACCAGCGCCCGCGCGTGGGTGCCGTGCTGGACGCGTTCGTTGGGGACCTGCTCGCTGTAGGGCAGCAACGCTTGGCTCCGGCCGAGGTCGAGGAGCGTGACGTTGCCCTGCTGGGAGACCATGCCGGTGACGATGTCGCCCTCGCGGCCGACGTACTCGCCGTAGGTCATCTCCCGCTCGGCTTCGCGGAGCCGCTGCAGCAGGACCTGCTTGGCGGTCTGTGCGACGATGCGGCCGAAGTCCTTGGGTTCCTCCCGCCATTCCGAGACGATGTTGCCGTCGTCGTCGAGTTCCTGGGCGTAGAGCGTGATCTCGCCCGACACCCGGTCGACCGCGACGCGGGCCTCGTCGCCGGTGGCCTGGGGCGAACGCTTGTACGCCGACGCGAGCGCCGTCTCGAAGGCTTCCACCACCGTCGCGAAGTCGATGCCCTTCTCACGTTCGATCTGGCGCAGCGCGTCGATGTCGACCTTCATCGTTCCTCCTCTACATCTGGCGGCGTCGCGCACGCGCAGGTCGCCGTGCCGGTCACCACGGCAGCGCCACCCGCGCGTACTGCACGTCGACCAGGGGCACGGACACCGCGGCGTCGTCGACCTCCAGCGTCACCGCCTCGTCGTCCACGGCGACGACCACGCCTGTCAGCTCCGACGGGGACGACGTCTCCGGCCGGGTCACCACCCGCACCGGCCGACCGACGTTGCGGGCGAAGTCGCGGCGGGTGACCAGCGGGCGATCCACTCCGGGGGACGACACCTGCAGGATGTACCGCCCTGGCACGGTGTCGGCCCGGTCGAGCACCACGCCGATGTCGTGCGACAACGTCGCGCAGGAGTCCACGTCGACGCCCTGGTCGGCGTCGACCACCAGCCGCACCAGGCGGCTCCCGGGATGACCTTTGACCTCCACGTCGACGAGTTCGAGCTCAGCCGCGGCAGCGAGGGGTTCCGCGAGGTCGCGGACCTGGGCCTCGAGGGCCGTGTCGCGCTGCGCGGCCATCGCTGCCTCCCCTCTCGTTCGAGGTGCGCTCTCGCACCAACGGCCGGCCCCCGGGGGCCGGCCGTCGCGTGGACGCCTGGTTTCTCGGCCACCTACCGGCCACGGATCCGACATGACGGGGCCGGCGGCGAACCGCAGGAAGTGGGCGACGAGGCGCCCACTTCCGAGCGACCCGAGGCTACCAGAGGCGGTGTGGGGCCGCCAGGCTCCGCCCGTCACAGGCCACGGTGGTCACAGCGACTCGCGGTGCACCGCCGCGTCAACCGCGATGGCACTGGCCACCACCAGCGGGGCCACGTCAGGACCGGGATCGCGTGTGATCTGCAGCCGGTAGCGGTCGACCACGCCGGTCGTGGTGGGGACGTCGTCGCGGCCGCGGACGATCACGGCGAGCTCTTCTCCGTCGGCGTCCTGGATGGTGAACGCCTCCTCGTGCCACGAGTCCGCCTCGACCTGCGCGACGGTCTCGTCCCCCACGTGGACGGTGAGGCGGATCTTGCCGACGATGTTGCGCTGGGCGATGCGCCCCAACTCCGCGCCCGACCCATCGAGCACGATCAGTTCCGGGGCGAACCGGCGACCGGCCCGTTGCAGGGCGAACAGGACCGTGTCGTCGGGGGCGTGGACCACCAGCCGGACCCGCTCGGTCCCCAGGTCGGTGAACAACCGTCCGACCTCGTCGACGCCGGGTTCGCCTTCCAGGCGCACGACCCCGACCGTCTCGCCGTCGCGATCGACGATGTCGTACTGCGTCATCGGGTCGCGGACAGACGTGCGGTGCCGGAAGTCCAGCTGACGCAAGCGACCCAGATCGAGGGAGTCGGCGGGATTCAACGGCTGTCCTCCCCGGGCGTCAGCTGATCACCCGCGCCGCGCCGGAGCCGCGTTCGGCCCGGACCTCGTCCGCCAGTTCCTGGGCGAAGTGCACGAGCGCTTCGACGATGTCGTCCTCGCGGACGGTGGCGATCACCTCACCGTGGCGGATGATCTGTCCCTTGCCACGCCCGGCGGCCACGCCGATGTCGGCCTCCCGCGCCTCGCCGGGGCCGTTGACCACACATCCCATCACCGCCACACGCAGCGGCACGTCGAGGGTCTGCAGCTCGGCCTCGACCGACTCCGCCAGGGTGTACACGTCGACCTCGGCCCGGCCACACGACGGGCAGGCGATCAGTTGCAAGCCTCGCGCTGCGCGCAGGTGCAGCGACTCCAGGATGGCGATCCCGGTCTTGACCTCCTCCACAGGGTCGGCGGACAACGACACGCGGATGGTGTCGCCGATCCCCTCCGCGAGCAGCGCCCCGATCCCCACGGACGACTTGATGTTGCCGACCTTGGGGGTGCCCGCCTCGGTCACGCCCAGATGCAGCGGGTAGTCACAGTGCTCCGCCAGCAGGCGGTAGGCCTGGATCATAACCCACGGATCGGAGTGCTTGACCGACACCTTGATGTCGAAGAAGCCGACGTCCTCCAGGAGTCGCGCCTCCCCGAGGGCCGCCTCGACCAGGGCCTCGGCGGTGGGACCGCCGTGCTTGTCCAGCAGCCAGTCCTCGAGCGAACCGCCGTTGGCGCCGACCCGGATGGGGATGCCTGCCTCCCCCGCCAGGCGGCCGATCAGCGCGACCTTGTCGTGCTTGTGGATCGTGCCCGGGTTGATCCGCACCCCCGCGCACCCGGCCTCGATCGCGCGGACCGCGTACTTCCACTGGAAGTGGATGTCGGCGATCACCGGGATGCGGCTCTTGGCGGCGATCGCGGCGAGCGCGTCGGCGTCGTCCTGACGGGGGCAGGCGACCCGGACGATGTCGCACCCCGCGTTCTGCAACGCCGCGATCTGCTGCAGCGTGGCGTCGATGTCGTGGGTGGGGGTCGTGGTCATCGACTGAACCGACACGGGGGCACCCCCGCCGACCGGGACGCAACCGACGTCGATGCGTCGGCTGGCGCGCCGGGCCGGCGCGTCGCCGGAGCGCGCAGCTTGGGCGGGGAGGAGGGGCAGATCGCGGTTCACGCCGACTCCTGAAAGGTCGCGGTTCACGCTACCGCACGTGACCTGGGGCGGCCGGGTGGCGACCGGTGACGGGCATGACCTGCCGGTGGCCGATCAGTCCGGTAGCCGCAGCGGGTTGGTGATGTCCAGGACGATCAGCGCGAGCGCCACCATCCCGACCAGCACGATCACGGGGATGGCGATCGCTGTGACGGTGCGCGGGTCGACCCGGTAGTCGGCCGGCAGGCCACGCACGCCACGGACGGCGTTCACGCCCCGTTCGACCGCGAGGACGGCGAGGTGGCCGCCGTCCAAGGGCGGGAGCGGGATCAGGTTGAACACGCCGATGAACACGTTGAGCGACGCCAGCAGACCCAGCAGGAAGAACGCCCCCGCGACGGCGGTGCCTTCGCCGGCGATCATGGTGATGCCGACCAGCGAGGCGCCTCCCTCCAGGCCGCGTTCAGCGCCGCCTAGCTGGCGGAAGATCGCCCCGATGCCCTCGGGTCCGAAGACCCCACCCAGGGCCCGGATCGTCCCCACGAACAGGGCCGGGAAGCTGCCCTCACCGACGAACGTCTCGCGCAGCGCCCCGACCGCGCCGAGGTCCTGGTGCGCGGGGACGAACCCGGCCAGGCCCGACACCAGTTGTGCGAGCTCATCGAGGGCACCGGCCGGGACGGTGAGGGTCACCTCGCGGACGTCGCCGGGCTCGTCGCCGAGCCGTTGCACCGTGACGTCCACGGTGCCACGCACCCCAGCCGGAGCGATGTCGGATCGGCCCGACACCTCCTCGCCGGCGACGCTGATGATGCGGTCGCCGGGCTGCAGACCGGCATCGGCCAGGACGGAGCCCGGCGGCAACTGGCCGACCACCAGCGCGGTCGTCAGAGTCAGCTGACGTCGGGTGCCGTCGCGGCGCTCGACGGCCAGTGTGATCGGTTCGCCGGCGTGGGCCTCGATGCGACGCTTGGCGTCGGGGAAGGTCTGCACGGGGTGCCCGTTGACCGCGACGATCCGGTCGTCGGCTTGCAGGCCGGCGGCCGCGGCCGGTGAGTCGGGCAGGACCTGGCGGACGACGGGAACCGGCTGGATCCCGAACGCCCAGAACGCCACCAGCAGCAGGACGATGGCCTGCAGGAAGTGCATCGTCGAGCCAGCCGCCAGGACCACCGCCCGCTGCCACGCCGGCCGGTCGTGGAAGAAGCGCCCGTCGTCGCCGGACAGGACCCGGTGGCGCAGGTCCCCGACCCGGCCGGTGTCTTCGAGGCGCGTCGCCGCGATCGCCGTGAAGGCACGGGCGGCCTCGGCAGCGCTGGCGTCGGAGCCCACCTGCCGGCGGGTGTCGGTGACCAGCGCCTCGCGCTCGGCGGGCGGAACGCCGCGCTGCGCGAGCTCCTCGTCGAGGCGCTCCCACGTCGCGGCAGGCACCGCCTCGACCTCGTCGAGCGGTCGGCGCTCGGTCTCTGCGGTGGCGCGTCGATCGGCGGCGATCGCGTCACCGTCGAACACCGCTTCTGCGATCGGCCGCTGCCGCGATTCGCCGATCGACATGCCCGCGATCCGGACGAACCCGCCCAGCGGGAACCACTTCACGCCGTACTCGGTCTCGCCGCGGCGCGTGGACCACAACGTGGGCCCGAACCCGATGAAGAACCGCTCGGCACGCATGCCGAACCAGCGGGCGGTCACGAAGTGACCCCACTCATGCAGACCGATCGCGATCGTCACCGCGATCACGAAGAGCACGCTGCCGATCCAGGTCGCCACTTGTTCCTTCTCTGTGCTCGGTGACGCCTCGCCGGCGGCGATGCGCGTCGCTAGCGCGAGCCTGGGTCGCCGCTACAGCGCGGTGGCGCCGCACAGTTCGTCGGCGCAGGCGCGGGCCCAGCCCTCGGCGTGGAGAACGTCGTCGAGGGTGACGTTCGTTCCCTGCGTGTGGCCGCGGTGGCGGTCGAGGACCTGCTCGACCACCCGATCGATGTCCAGGAACCCGATGCGCCCGTCCAGGAAGGCCGCCACCGCCTGTTCGTTGGCGGCGTTGAGCACCGCCGGGAACGTGCCACCGAGCCGCCCGGCCTCCTCGGCGATGGACAGCAGCCGGAACGTGTCGCGGTCCACCGGCTCGAACTGCAGCTGTGTGGCCCGTCGCCAGTCGAGGGTCGCCGGGGCGTGCGGGAGCCGGCGTGGCCACCCCAACGCGAGCTGGATCGGCAACCGCATGTCGGGTGTCGACAGCTGCGCGAGCGTCGAGCCGTCGATGAACTCCACCATGGAGTGCACCACCGACTGCGGGTGGACGACCACGTCGAGGGCGTCCCATGGCACGGCGAACAGCAGGTGGGCCTCGATCAGCTCCAGGCCCTTGTTCATCAGGGTGGCGGAGTTGACCGTGATCACCGGGCCCATGTCCCAGGTGGGGTGCGCGAGCGCCTCGTCGGGGGTGACGTCGACCAGGTCGTCGCGGCCGCGTCCACGGAAGGGGCCACCGCTGGCGGTCAGGACCAGGCGGGCGACCTCGTCGCGTGCCCCACCGCGGAGGCACTGTGCGAGGGCCGAGTGTTCGCTGTCGACCGGGACGATCGCATCAGGTCGGCCGTCAGCGGCCCGCACGACCAGCGGCCCGCCGACGATGAGGCTCTCCTTGTTGGCCAGCGCGACGCTGTGGCCGGCTTCGAGCGCTGCGAGCGTCGGGAGCAGGCCCTGCGAACCGACCACCCCGTTCAGCACCACGTCGGCCGCTGGGAGCGCGGCCAGCTCGGCGACGCCATCCAGCCCGCTGCGCACCCGCGCGGTCGGCCGTGCGTCGCGGAGCCGGCTGGCGGCGACAGGGTCTGCGACGGCGAGCTCGTCGACACCGAACGCTTCCGCCTGCGCCGCCAGCCGGTCGGTGTCGGACCGGGCGGCCAGACCCACCACCTCGAAGCGGTCGGCGTGGGTGCGCACCACGTCGAGCGCCTGGGTCCCGATCGATCCGGTCGATCCGAGCACGACCACGCGTCGGCGGGTCACGACCGCCCCTCCCGGGTCACGCACCGCTCCTCAACCGACGAGGATCAAGGCGTAGTACCCGGCCGGGAGCGCGAACAGCAGCGAGTCGATCCGGTCGAGGACGCCACCGTGGCCGGGGATGATCCGCCCGAAGTCCTTCACGCCGAGGTCGCGTTTCAACAGTGACTCGGTGAGGTCGCCCAGCACCCCGACCGCCGCGACGATCACGGCGAACAGGAACGCCGTGACGGGATCGAACAGCTCGCCGGTCCCCAGCAACGGCAGGGCCACCGCAGCCACGACCCCGGCCACGGCCATCCCGCCCACGACCCCCTCCCACGTCTTGCCGGGGCTGACCGACGGGGCGACCTGGCGGCGGCCGAACGACGTCCCGACCACGTAGGCGCCGACGTCGCTGACGACCGCTGCCCCGACCGTGGCGAGGACCGCCACCCACCCGTCGACGCCGCGCACAGCGAGGACCACCGCGAACGACCCGAGGAAGGGCACCCACAAGCCGAGCATCACGGTGGCCGCGATGGTGCGGAACACGTCGGTGCGTTGGGGATCGGCCAGCTCCCACGCCACCGCCAACAGGAACAGCGTCACCAGCCCCACGACCAGACCGCCGGTTCCGGCGCGGTAGGCGCCGACCACGAAGATCAACGCGGCCACCAGGATCACCGGGACGGCGACGTGCACCCCCCGCTCACGACAGACAGCGGCCGCCTCGCCGATGCCCACCAGGATCAGGAACGTCACCAGAGCGGCGAACGCCGCCGGGTGGGTGAACAAGGTCACGAGGAACAGCAGGGTCAGGAACGTCCCAGCCGCGACCGCGACCCGCACGTCGCGATCGCCGCGGCGCCGCCGCCGACGCTGCTTCGCGGATGGGCCCGCGACCCGCTGCTCCTCGGCGGGGTCCGGCGG
>JALYHG010000272.1 GCA_030776725.1 Actinomycetota bacterium | reverse complement strand
TCACCGAGATGACCGTCGGCGACGACGACTGGATCATCACCGACCAGCTGATGGACCGTCGCCTCACCGACGAGGGGATCATCGTGCTCGGCGTGACCCGCAGCGACGGAAGCTACATCGGCGTGCCCCGCGGCGACACACCGATCCTGTCCGGTGACACCCTCATCCTCTACGGGCGCGCCCCGGAGCTCGCGGAGCTCGACGCCCGCAAGGCCGGGCCCGAGGGGGACGAGGCGCACGATCGGGCGGTCGTCACCCACCGCATATTCCTCAACGCCGAGGCGTACGGCGACCCGGCCCGCGAGGACGGTCCTCGTTCACCGACCGCCACCTCCTAGCGTGGCGATGCGGCGTTGGGTCTCCTCGAAGGCGGTCAGCCCACGGTCGACGGCCCCCACCCGCTCCAGGATCCGAAGCGCCCGGGCGCGACGGTCGGGCCCGGAAGCGCCCCGCAGGCGGCGCGCCACCTCATCGGCGGATGTGCCAGCCTCGGCGGCCTCACGGAGCTCGGTGAACAGCTCGGGGACGTAGTCGCGGGCGCTGTGGGGGATCCGGGCCGCCGCCGTCTCCTCATGCCAGCGCAGCAGCGGCTCAAGCGCCTGATCGGGGGCGCTCACCGCCGCCTCGGGTTCATCAGCTGATCGACCGGCGCGTACGCGTCGGTGAGCACCGGCGCGTCGCCCACGAACCGGTCGACCGCATCACCGGTCACGGCGGCTTCGTCGTCGCCCCGGCGGGTGTTCCGAGCCAGGATCGCGTCGACCGGGATCGGTGCGTCGGAGCCGACCACGATGAAGTTCCCGCCGTCGTCGTGACGCAACCGCGCGGGAGGGGCCAGCACGGCCACGTGATCGAACACCTGCCGCATCGTCGCGACCTCGGCACGAGCGAACGCGTTCGGCGGGTAGTCGATGAGGTTCATGGCGTACACCCCTCCAGGCCTCAGCCGCGCGGCGATCTGCTCGAGGAACTCCCGGGTGGTCAGGTGCCACGGGACGGTCAGACCACCGAACGCGTCACCGATCACCAGGTCGAACGCGTCCTCCGGTAGCTGCGGAAGCGTCACCCGAGCGTCACCCACCCGGATATCCAGCCCGGGCTGTGGTTCCAAACCCAGCTGCTCGTGAGCGACGCGAACCAGGACCGCGTCGAGTTCCAGCACGACGTTGGTCGACCCCGGCCGGGTCGCCGCCAGGTACCGCGGCATGGTGAAACCGCCCCCGCCCACGTGCAGGGCGTCGATCGGCTCCCCCGGCGGGGCGATCGCCGCGACCACGTCGCTCAAGGTCTGGCTGTAGGTGAACTCCAGGTGGGTGGGGTCGTCGACGTCGACGAAGCTGTGGCGGACGGTGTCCAGCAGCAGCAGCCGCCGCGACGGGTCGTCCGGCTCGGCGACGACGCGCGCGCAGAAGTAGGGGCTCTCGTACTCGCAGGTTCCCAGCGTCGCCGCCGTCGAGGCGGCGGCCAGCCCGGCGAGCGCCACCAACCCGGCCACGTGGACGCGGTCGGGGCGGAGCGCGACCCACACCACCACACCGACCGCGACCAGCCCCCCGCCGACCGACAGCACGATCGCACGGCTGGGCAGCTGGGCGATCAGCAGGAACCCCGTCACGAACGTGCCGACGATCGCGCCGGCGGTGCCGAGCGCGGCCAGCCGCCCCACCACGGTTCCGGTGTCGCTGAGGTCGTCGAGCTGCAGCTTCACCACCGTGGGGGTGACCGCGCTGAGCACCGCTGCCGGCGCGAAGAACCCGATGAGCGCCAGCGCGACCACGCCGACGGGGCCGCCGCCGCGCACCTCGGCGCTCTGGCCGAGCACCGCGATCGCGGTCGGGGCGATCAGACCCAGGATCCCGCCAGCAACGACCAGCGGGCCGAGGAGTAGTCGTGGGTCGATGCGGTCGGCTGCGCGTCCCCCGAGCCAGCTACCCAGCGAGATCCCCGCCAGGACCGTCCCGATGATCGCGGTGTAGGTCTCCAGCGTCACCCCGACGTACGGGGCGAGGAGCCGGCCGGCGAGGATCTCGAGGACCAACACCGAACCGGACGCGACGAACACCAGCAGACCGGCGGCGACGGGGGACATGGCGGGACGGTACCCGCCGCCGCACACGCCTTCGACGCGACGACCGCGGCCCGCGCCGGCGTCACCAAGCAGCGTCGGTACCCTCACCGCGATCTCTCCCAGTCCCCGACCCTTGGGCTGACGTTGGCCGAGTACATCTACGTGATGAAGGGGCTGTCGAAGGTAGTCCCGCCTGGCCGGGCGGTCCTCGACGACATCTGGCTGTCGTTCCTGCCGGGCGCGAAGATCGGCGTGATCGGCCCCAACGGTGCCGGCAAGTCGACCCTGCTGAGGATCATGGCCGGGCAGGACACCGACTTCGAGGGCGAGGCGTGGCTCGCCAACGGCTACACGGTCGGTTTCCTCTCCCAGGAACCCCGCCTCGATCCCGGCAAGGACGTCCGCGGCAACATCCTGGACGGTGTGGCCGACGCCGCCGCGCTGGTGGAACGCTTCCAGGCGCTCAGCGCCCGGATGGCCGAACCCCTCGACGACGGCGAGATGCAGCGGGTCTACGACGAGTTCGCCGAGGTCCAAGACGCCATCGACGCGGCCGGCGCCTGGGACCTGGATCGCACGCTCGAGATCGCGATGGACGCGCTGCGGGTCCCACCCGGCGACACCGACGTGTCCACCCTGTCGGGTGGCGAGCGCCGGCGCGTGGCGCTGTGTCGTCTGCTGCTGTCCAAGCCGGACCTGCTGCTCCTCGACGAGCCCACCAACCACCTCGACGCGGAGAGCGTCGCATGGCTCGAGCGACACCTGCAGGACTACCCGGGGACGGTCGTGGCAGTCACCCACGATCGCTACTTCCTCGACAACGTCGCCGGGTGGATCCTGGAGCTCGACCGGGGCAAGGGCTTCCCGTACCGCGGCAACTACTCGGGATGGCTCGACCAGAAGCGCCAACGGTTGGCTCAGGAGGAGAAGCACGAGTCGGCCCGCCAGCAGACGCTGGCCCGTGAGCTCGAGTGGGTGCGCCAGTCACCCAAGGCGCGGCAGGCCAAGAGCAAGGCCCGCATCCAGGCCTACGAGAGCCTGCTGGCGCAGTCGCCGTCCGAGCGGGTGGGGACCGCCGAGATCGTGATCCCCGACGGTCCCCGCCTGGGTGAGGTCGTGGTCGAGGCGGACCACGTCTGGAAGGGGTACGGCGACCGGCTGCTGATCGAGGACCTCACGTTCTCGCTTCCACCGGGAGGGATCGTCGGGGTGATCGGTCCCAACGGGGCCGGGAAGACGACCTTGTTCGAGATGATCGTCGGGGACGACAAGCCCGACGCCGGCGAGATCCGGGTTGGTGAGACGGTGCAGCTGGCGTACGTCGACCAGCACCGTGACGCCCTCGACCCCGACCGGACGGTGTTCGAGGAGATCTCGGGCGGTCAGGAGCTGCTCGACGTCGGGGGGCGAGAGCTCAACGCCCGGTCGTACGTGGCGACGTTCAACTTCCGCGGGGCGGACCAGCAGAAGAAGGTCGGCAAGTGCTCCGGCGGGGAACGCAACCGCATCCACATGGCCAAGCTGCTGCGCAGCGGCGGGAACCTGATCCTCCTCGACGAGCCGATCAACGATCTGGACGTGGACACGTTGCGTGCGCTGGAAGAGGCGTTGTTGGCCTTCGCGGGATGCGCGATGATCATCAGCCACGACCGGTGGTTCCTCGACCGGGTGGCCACCCACATCCTCGCCTTCGAGGGCGACAGCCAGGCCGTGTGGTACCCGGGCGGCTACAGCGACTATGCGCAGGACCGCCGACGGCGGCTGGGCGCTGACGCCGACCAGCCGCACCGCATCACCTACAAGCCACTCCGCCGCCGCGAGGGCTGAACGGCCTCCTACAAGCCACTCCGCCCGCCGCGAGGCCTGAACGGCCGCCTGCAAGCGACGTCCGGTGACCGCCGCGGCGATCGCTCTTCGACCGGGCTGGGGCAGCCGGGATCCCAACGACCGCTGCCTACACTCGAGCGACGCCACCGTCGGAGATGCCCGTGGATCTGCTCGCTGAACGCCTCGATGAGGTGCTGATCCGGGAGGTGCTGACGGCGGGGCTGTCGCGGGGCGGGGATTTCGCCGAGCTGTACGCCGAGCACAAGCGGGGACGGGCACTGCGGCTGGAGGATCAGCGGGTCGAGGAGCTCACCTCGTCGCTGGACCTGGGGGCCGGCATCCGGGTCATCCGCGGCGGCCGGACCGCGTACGCCTACACCAACGTGCTCGACCGCGCGTCGCTGCTGGAAGCGGCGCAGGTGGCGGCGGCGGGTGCGCAGGGTGAGGTCGCCCGCCGCGTGGACGATCTGACCCGGCCCGACCGCCGCGTCGACCATCCGGTCCGCATCGACCCGTTCGAGGCCGACAAGCAGGACCTGGTCGCCTTGGCGGTTCGGGCCGACGAGGCGGCCCGCGACGTCTCGGGTGACGTCAGGCAGGTGATCGTGACCTACCTGGACGGCGCCGCCGACGTGCTGATCGCCAACAGCGAGGGGCGTCTGGTCGACGATCACCGCACCCGGACGCGTTTGGCCACACAGGTGGTGGCTGCCCGCGACGGCGTGATCCAGACCGGGTTCGAGGGGCCGGGTGCCAGCGCCGGACACGAGATGTTCGACAGTCACCGCCCCGAGGACGTCGCGCGAGCTGCGGCCCGACAGGCGGTCGCGATGCTCGATAGCCGTCCTGCCCCCAGTGGCGAGATGCCGGTGGTGCTGTGGCGTGGCGACGGCGGGGTCTTGTTCCACGAGGCGTGCGGGCACGGGCTCGAGGCCGACATCGTCGCCAAGGAGGCCAGCGTCTACGCCGGCCGCCGCGGCGAGAAGATCGGGAGCGATCTGCTGTCGGGGGTCGATGACGCCACCGTCCAGAACGGGTGGGGGTCGTACGCGTTCGACGACGAGGGCACCCCGGCGCAACGCACCATCCTGTTCGACCAAGGCACCCTGGTCGACTACCTCAGCGACCACCGCAGTTCCCGCAAGCTCGACCTGCCCGTCACCGGGAACGGCCGCCGCCAGTCCTACGCCCACCTGCCGATCCCACGGATGACGAACTCGTACATCGTGTCGGGCGACGCTGACCCCGACGAGCTGATCGCCAGCATCGACCGCGGGGTGCTGTGCAAGGGGCTCGGTGGTGGCCAGGTCAACCCGGCGACCGGCGACTTCGTGTTCGGCATGACCGAGGCGTACCTGGTCGAGGGGGGTGAGATCCGCTACGCCGTCCGCGGAGCCAACCTGGTCGGGAACGGACCCGAGACGCTGCGGCGGATCGACGCGGTCGGGACCGACTTCGCCCAGCGTCAGGGCATCTGCGGCAAGGACGGTCAGGGTGTGCCGGTGGCGTTCGGGACACCCACCTTGCGCATCGCTCGCATCACGGTGGGGGGGACAGCATGAGCGGGGCGGAACTGGCCGACCTCGCTCGCCGCGTGGTGGAACGGGCCAGCGGCGCGGAGGAGGTCGAGGCGTTCGCCCTGCGCAAGGTTGAGACCGAGGTCGAAGCGCTCCGCGGTGAGGTGGACGCGCTGTCGTCCGCGGAGACGCGGGGGGTGGGCGTCCGGGTGATCGTCGACGGTCGCCAAGGGTACGCATCGACCGCCATGGTCACCGATGAGGCCCTCGCCGCGGCACTCGACGAGGCGCGCACCAACGCGGCGGTCGCCACCCCCGACGAGGCCAACGTCCTGCCCGACCCCCAGACACCGCCGGACGTGGGAGACCTGGCCCGGCCGGGCTTCCTGGAGGTTCCCGTCGATCACAAGATCCAGCTGGCGCTCGACCTCGAACGGACCGCCACCGACGCCGACCCGCGTGTGCGCGGCGTTGACATGGCCAAGTACGGCGACGCCTACGTCGAGGTGGCGCTGCTGTCGACGCGTGGTCTGCAGCGCACCGCAGCGCGGACCGAGGCGTGGGCGTTCGTTCTGCCGCTGGCTTCCCACGACGACGAGACACAGACGGGCATGGGCGTCACGATCGGACGTTCCCCTGGCGAGCTCGATGTGGAGGGTGCCGGCCGGGAAGGCGCCGAGCGGGCGGTGCGGCTGCTGGGCGCGACCAAGCCGACGAGCCGCAAAGCTGCGGTGGTGTTCGATCCTCACGCGACCGCGGCGTTCCTGGGGGTTCTGGCCCGGGCGCTGTCGGCGGAGGCGGTGTTGAAGGGCCGGTCCCTGTTCGCCGATCGGCTCGGCGATCCCGTGGCCGGTGAGGCGCTGACGCTGGTCGACGACGGGGTGCGACCGGATGGGCCCGCCACCGCCCCGTGGGACAGCGAAGGGGTGCCCCACCAGACCACCGTGGTGATCGACCAGGGGGTGCTGCGGTCCTACCTGCACAACACGTGGACCGCGCACCGGTCCGGCGAGCCGACGCGGTCGACCGGGAACGCCTCACGCGGCAGCTTCAAGAGCTCTCCGGGGGTGGCGCCGACCAACCTCTACCTGTCACCGGGCGACGCGGAGCCGTCGCGGATCCTGGCCGACGCCGGGGACGGGGTGTACGTCCAGGAGGTCGTCGGGCTGCACTCGGGTGCCAACCCGATCAGCGGCGACTTCTCGGTGGGGGTGACCGGCCTGGCGGTGCGCGGCGGGGAGCTCGCCGAACCGTTCCGGGAGGCCACCGTCGCGTCCACCATCGTGGAGGTGCTCCGGTCGATCACCGCGGTCGGGAGCGACCTGCGGTTCTTCCCGTTCGGCGGGGCGCTGGGCGGATCGACCGTCCTGGTCAGCGAGATGGCGGTCAGCGGTCGCTGATGGCACGGGTGACGCTCCGCCGGCCGCGTGCCGACGACCGCGACGAGTTCGTCGACTTGGCGCGCGCCAGCCGCGACCTGCACCACCCGTGGGTCACCGCCCCGGTCACCGCCCGGGAGTTCGACACGTACCTGATGCGTGCCGAAGCAGACGACACCGACTGCAACCTGGTGTGCCTGCGCGACAGCGGGGCGATCGCGGGCGTGTTCAACCTCAGCCAGATCGTCCACGGCACGTCGCGCAGCACCTACGTCGGCTTCTACGCCTTCGCGCCGTTCGCCGGCCAGGGCTACATGAGCGAGGGGCTGCGGCTGGTCCTGGACCGCGTCTTCGATGAGTTGTCGCTGCACCGGGTCGAGGCCAACATCCAACCCGGCAACATCTCCTCCAAGCGGCTCGTGGCCCGGTGCGCGTTCCGCTACGAGGGCTTCTCCCCGCGGTACCTGTACATCGCCGGGGGGTGGCGTGACCACGAGCGGTGGGCGATCACGGTCGACGAGCGCCCCGGCGCCACGGAGCGCTGACCGGTGTCGCGACGATCGGCGCGCTCACGTCGACAGGCACCGCCGTCACAGGGTGGCTGGCGTGTCCCGAGACCCCACTGGCGCTCACGGTCGACGGCGCCCCGTCGTCACAGCCGGCTGGCGGGCCCCAACGCCAGATAGCCGGCCGCGACGACCACCGCGAGGAGCACGAGGTAGCGGCTGAAGCCGATCAGATCATCGGTGGTCACCAGCCGCAGCAGGTAGCGGATCGCCCAGTAACCGGAAGCGGCGGCGGCGAGCGCCCCCACCACGACCTGCGCGGGCGAGAAGTCGCCGATCTCCCCCGCGACGAGCGTGGGGACCTCCACGATCGCCGCACCGGCGACCGCCGGGATGCTCAGCAGGAACGAGAACCGCGCCGCCGCTTCACGGGTCAGGCCGCGGAACATCCCGGCCGCGATCGTCGAGCCCGACCGCGAGATCCCGGGCAGCAGGGCGGCCGCCTGGGCCACGCCGATCACCACGGCGTCCACGACCCCCACCGTGGTCTCGTCGCGTCCGGGATCCAGCGACGCTGGGATGTCGTCGTCGTCCTGGACCCCGGAGGGGATGCGCTGACGCGCTCGCCGGCGGCGCGCGACCTCGGCGGCGTACAGCAGCGCGGCGGTGACCAAGAAGAACCCCGCGACCGCCAGCGGCTGACCGAAGACGCCCTCGATGTGGCCCTCCATCGTCACACCGACCGCCGCGGCCGGGACCGACCCGACCCCCAACAGCACGATGGTGCGGCGCGCTCGGGGCCCCTCGCCGGCTTCCACCACCCCGATCCCGACCGCCCGGGTCGCCAGGTACCACAGATCCGCCGCGAAGTACCCGACCACTGCGACCAGGGTCCCGACGTGCAGCGCGACGTCGAACGCGAGCTGCGGCTGGCCCCACCCCAGCAGGTACGGGACGACCACCAGGTGCCCCGACGACGACACCGGGAGGAACTCGGTCAGGCCCTGGACCACTCCCAGGACGACGGCGCGGAGCAAGGAGGGGTCCTTTCACGTGGAGAGGTTCCGGGGAGGCCCGCGGGAGCGTACTGACCGCGCGCGGAGACACATGCGGAGGCTGATGCGGTCGATGCCCGGCGGTCGCGTGCGGCGCCGGCGCTGGGCTGGTGATCGCGTCGACCTGGTACGAGGTCATCCGCCGGCGGGTAACACCGCGACCGTGAGCTGTCCGAACGCTCCCGCGCCGGCCACGGCGGCGGCCTCCTCGCGCTCGACCTCGACCCACACCGTGTCGCCGTCGACGCTGAGGACCCGCGCGCTCGTCGCGAGCCGGACCCCGCCACCGTCGGGGGTCGCCGTCAGCACGTCCACTCGCTGAGCGGCCGTGACCGCGACTCCGGGCAGCGCCACGGGGACGGCGACCCGGCCGGGTGGGAGCGTCGCGGCGAGCCCGCCAGCCGCGAGGTGTGCAGCCGTCAGCAGGTTCCCAGCCGGCAGGCCGACCGCCAGGAC
>JALYHG010000271.1 GCA_030776725.1 Actinomycetota bacterium | reverse complement strand
AGCCCAGGCCGTCGAACGCCCGCCGCAGCAGCTGCTCCTGCTCCTGGTCGTGGATGGTGCTGCTGCCGGACGCGGGGCTGGCCGACTCGAAGCGGGCGACGTGGGTGAGCACGTAGTCGTCGCGGAGGATGCGGTGCAGGCGGCTGTGCACGAAGGGCCAGGCGCCCATGTTCTCGGGCTCCTCCTGGAGCCACACCACCTCGTCGCCGTCGGGGTAGGAGGCGACCAGCTCGCTCACCTGCTCCTCGGGCCACGGGTACAGCTGCTCGACGCGGATCACCGCCACCGGAGCGTCCATCTCGTCGCGCCGTTCCATGGCCTCGAAGGCGATCTTCCCGGAGCACAGGATGACCCGACGGACCGATCCCCGATCCTCCACGGACGGGTCGTCGATCGTCTCGTGGAAGTGCCCGGTGGTCAGGTCCTCCACCGCGGACGCCGAGTACTTGGAGCGCAGGAGCGACTTCGGGGTGAGCACCACCAGGGGCTTGCGCACGTCGCGGCGCATCTGCCGGCGGAGCAGGTGGAAGTACTGCGCGGCGGTGGTCGCGTTGGCGACCTGGATGTTGTCCTCGGCCGCGAGCACCAGGAACCGCTCGAGCCGCGCCGACGAGTGCTCGGGACCCTGCCCCTCGTACCCGTGCGGGAGCAGCAGCACCAGACCCGACGTCTGGTTCCACTTGTCCTCGGCCGCGACGATGAACTGGTCGATGATGATCTGCGCGCCGTTGACGAAGTCACCGAACTGCGCCTCCCAGATCGTCAGCGCGTCCTTGTTCGCCACCGAGTACCCGTACTCGAAGCCCACCGCGGCGTACTCCGACAGCAACGAGTCGTAGATGAAGAACTTGCCCTGGTCGGAGCTGAGGTGGGCCAGCGGGGCGTGCTCCTCACCGGTCTCGTAGTCGACCAGCACGGCGTGCCGTTGCGAGAACGTGCCGCGGCGGCTGTCCTGCCCGGCGAGACGGATCCAGATCCCCTCGAGCAGAAGCGACCCGAACGCCAACTGTTCGGCCAGCGGCCAGTCCACCCGTCCCTCGTCGCGGTAACGCTGCGCCGCCCGATCGAAGAGCCGTTTGAGCTTGGGATGCATGGTGAAGTGCTCGGGCTCGGTGAAGATCGTGTCGACGACCCGGTCGAGCGCGTCCTTCTTCACACCGGTGTCCACGGGTGGGAGGACGCCCCGGGGTGGCGCGGGCTGGCGCGCCACCGCGACGTCCGGCGGTCGCGAGTCCTTGGTCTTGTCGAACGCCTCGTCCAGCCGACGCTGGAAGTCGTCGAGGAGCTCCTCGGCGTCCTCCATCGACATGTCGCCGCGCTTGACCAGCCGCTCCGTGTACTGCTTGCGCACCGACCGCTTGTTCTCGATCTTGGAGTACATCAGCGGCTGGGTGTACGACGGGTCGTCGGCTTCGTTGTGGCCGAGCCTGCGGTAGCACACGAGGTCGATCACCACGTCCTTGTGGAAGGTCTGGCGGTAGTCGAACGCCAGGCGTGCGACCCGGACCACCGCTTCGGGGTCGTCGCCGTTGACGTGGAAGATCGGGGCCTGCACGGCCCGGGCGATATCGGTCGAGTACTCCGACGAGCGAGCCGCCTCCGGGGGGGTGGTGAACCCCAGCTGGTTGTTGATCACGATGTGGATCGTCCCGCCGGTGCGGTACCCGCGGAGCTGGCTGAGGTTGAACACCTCCGCCACGACGCCCTGTCCGGCGAAGGCCGCGTCGCCGTGGACCAGCACCGGCAGCGTCCGGAAGGTCCCCGGCTCGTCGATCAGGTCCTGCTTGGCCCGGGCCATCCCTTCGACCACCGGGTCGACCGCTTCCAGATGCGACGGGTTGGACGGCAGCGTGACGCGGACCTCACCACCCGCGCGGGAACGGAAAACCCCGGTCTGGCCGACGTGGTACTTGACGTCTCCGGACCCTTGGACCGTCTGCGGATCGATGTCGCCCTCGAACTCGCTGAAGATGTCGCGGTAGGACTTGCCCAGGATGTTGGCGAGCACGTTGAGGCGGCCGCGGTGAGCCATCCCCATCACGACCTCCACCATGTGTGACAGGCACGCCTGGTCGAGCACCGCGTCGAGCAGGGCGATGAAGCTCTCGCTGCCCTCCAGGCTGAACCGTTTGTGCCCGAGGTACTTCGTGTGCAGGAACCGCTCGAAGGCTTCTGCCGCGTTGAGACGCTGGAGGATGTGGCGCTTGTCCTCCGGCGGCAGCTCCCACTCGACCCCTTCGACGTGCTCCTGGATCCAGCGTTTCTGGTCGGGATCCTGGATGTGCATGTACTCGATGCCGATGGTGCGGCAGTACGCGTCACGCAGCAGCCCCAGGATCCGCCCCAGCGGCATCGTGCCGTTCCCACCGAAGCTGGTTATGAACTCGCGGTTGAGATCCCATATCGACAGGCCGTAGGTGACCGGGTCGAGCTCCGGATGCATCTGCGGCGGCTTCTGCGCCAACGGGTCGAGGTCGGCGATCAGGTGACCGCGGACGCGGTACATGTGCGCCAGCTGGTCGACGTTGGCCTGCTTGTCCAGCATCGCCAGGTCGGAGTCCAACGGGCTGACGTCCTGGCGCCAGCGGGCCGGCTCGTACGGGATCGTCAACGCACGGAAGACCTCGTCGTAGAAGCCGTCGTCGCCGAGCAGCAGCTCATGGATCCGGTGCAGCCACAGGCCGGACTCGGCTCCCTGGATCACGCGGTGGTCGTAGGTGGAGGTGAGCGTGATCTGCTTGGACACGCCGATCTTGGCCAACGTGCGCGGGTCGGCCGCCTGGTACTCGACCGGGTGGTCGATCGCGCCCACACCCAGGATGACGCTCTGCCCCTGCATCAGACGGGGGACCGACATGACCGTCCCGATCGTGCCGGGGTTGGTGATGGTCATGGTCGTGCCGGCGAAGTCCTGCGGCTCGAGCTTGTTGGTCCGGACCTTGCGGATCAGGCCCTCGTAGGCGTCGAGGAGCGCCTGGAAATCGAGCGTGTCGGCCTCTTTGATCGACGGGACCAGGAGGAGACGCTCCCCGCCGCGTTCGACGTCGACGGCGAGGCCGAGGTTGACGTGGTCGCGACGCACCACGCCGGGTTTGCCGTCCACCTCGGCGAAGACGAACCGCATGTTGGGGACCGCGTCGAGCGCGCGGACCGCGGCGTACGCGATCAGGTGCGTGAACGACAGCTTCCCGCCGTAGACCCGGCGCAGGTAGTTGTTCGCGATCGTGCGGTTGACCTCCAGGAGCTTGGCGGGCACCGTCCGCACGCTGGTGGCGGTCGGGACCTGCAGGCTGGCATCCATGTTCTCGGCGATGCGGGCCTTGATGCCGCGGAGCCGTTCAGCTCGTGGCTCCTCGGGCGCGGCGGTGGGTTGCTCGCGGGGCGGCTCCTCGTCGATCGGCTCCGGACGGCGTTCGCGAGCTGCCGGCTCGGCGGTCTCGGCGGGGCTGCCGCGGGTCGCTGCGTCCTTGTGCTTGGCGTCCTCGACCGACGCCTCCGCGGCAGCGGCCGGCTCACCACGGGCGCCAGCCTTGGCCCGCGCCCGGGTGGCGACGTCGTTCGCTTCGGTGGTCTCCACGCGAGCGCGACGCGGCTGGTCCTCGCGGCGGTAGTCCTCGAAGAACTCCTGCCAGCTCGGCGACAGCGAGTCGGGGTCGGCCAGGTACTGCTCGTACAACTCGTCGACGAGCCAGGTGTTCACCCCGAAGCCGTCGCCGCCGGCGGTCGAGGGAGAGGAGGAGGTGGTGTCAACCATCGCGCGCGTCTTCTCCGCGTTTTGCAACGATGCTACCCAGCCCCACCTTGGCCACACCGGCCGGGTGCGCGCAGCCCCGGCGGTTCCCCGCTCGCAGGATCAGGCGGCGGGCGACCCGTCGCAGGATCCGCGCGCCCGCCACGATCTGGTCAGCACGGGTGATCAGCATGAGGGCAAGCGCCCGTGTTCACTCCTCCAGTTCGAAGGTGACCAGCATGTTCACCTGGTAGCCCGCGATGCCGTCTTCGCCGACGTCGACACGCTGCTCCTTCACCCAGGCGGAGCGCACGTTCCGCAGCGTTCGCTGCGCACGCCGGATACCGGTGTCGATCGCATCCTCGAAGCTCTCTTCGGACTTGGCGCTGATCTCGGTGACTCGTGCGATGGACGTCATGGAGGCCCTTCCTGTTCCGTTGCCGTGGTCCGGTTCCACCATGGACGTGGATCGCCCCGGACGCTGGTGGGGCTCCCCGGCGGTCGGACACCCGTGGGTTTCAGGGGCGGCGCAGCTCCGCGTGCAAGTGGTGGGTCTCGGGCGTGTCGCCGTGAGCCATCCACACGTCGTAGCTGAGAAGCTCGCCGTCGACGTGGAAGCGGCGCCGCACGGAACGGACCGGCTTGGCGGTGGCAGCCAGGCCGATGGTGGTGGCCCGGATGTCCATCACGGTCCCGTCGTACGGACCCTCGTAGACCTCGACGATCCCGGTCGGTTGGGCGATCAGGAGCTCCACGCGCCCGGGTTGGCCGTGACGCAGGAACCCGCTCTCGGCGTGCAGCGGCCGGCCGTCGTCGCGGTGGCGGGTGCGTTGTGTGTAGACGAGGAACGGCTTGCCGAGGTGCTCGAACGTGACCCGTTCGACGTAGGCGAAGTCGTCGATGGTCGGGTAGTGGCCGGTCCCCTGCCCCTGCCAGGTGCCGAGGAGGCGCTGGAGGGTCCCGAGGTCGGGCTGCGGTCGCTCGTCATCCATGCGCGTCCTCGCTCGGACTACCACGGTCGGTTGGTGGTTGCGCCGTCAGCGTCGTCGCGGAACCGGTCCCAGGCGTCGATGGCGGCGGCCCACCCGGCGCTGCGGTTCTCCACCGCCAGCCGGAGGTTCCATCCGCGGTCGCCCTCACCGCCGGCCAGGTGGTACCAGGTCAGGTCCGCGACGACCGCCTCGTTGAGAGCGTCGAGGTCGGCCGGGAAGGGCAGCGACGTCGCCTGGTGGACGAACCACATCAGCGCGGAGCGAGCCGCTGCCATCCCGCGGCGGCGGCCGTACGCCCCGCCCGACGCGGCGGTCCACGCCAGGCGCGCCAGCGCGTCGGCGGCGGACAACGGGGCGATCGCCACCGCGTCGGGCAGGAGCCCCGCAGCGGCGCCGACCGCGTCTCCCCCGACGGTGACGACGTGACAGCCGCCGTTGGACCGTTCCGCCCACTCGCCGGCGACGTCGGCCAGGGCGCGTTTGATGTGGGGGAGATCGACCGGCGGAGCCGGCGCCGCATGTGCCGGCCTGTGCTCCACGTCGATCGGGTCGGGGCCGCCTTCGTGGCGGTCGTAGGGGCGGTAGGTGGGGAGCGGGTAGGGCGGCTCCCATGGCTGCAGCCGCAGTGGCAGGTCGAACTCTTCCGCGTGGGCGCGGGGGTCGCCGCTGAGGTCTTCGCCACGGATCACGCGCTCCTGCGCGACCGTGGCGGCTATCCACGGTGTCGGCAGGTGATCGGCGAGGTCATCCCAGCGGTGGGTGGAGGCGGCGACCTCGGTCAGCGGCCCGAGCGCGAACCGGCCGGCACCAGGCTGGCACACGCCCGCCGCGTACGGTCCGGGAGCCTCCAGCGCCAGCCGGTACTCGGCGAACTGCGCCACCGGCCACAGCTGCTTGCCGAGCTCGACGGCGGCCTCGCAACGGTCACGCAGCATGACGAGGCCGTCCCAGTCACGTCGGTCGACGAGCCGGTCGATCTCCAGCAGGAGTTCGCTGGGGTCGGCGCGGTGGATCAGCGCTTCGAGGTCACTCATCCAGCGCGATCAGGTCGACCACGAAGATCAGCGTCCCGGCCGGGGCGCCCGCCGGTGGGTCGTGCCCGTACGCCTCGTGCGGGGGCACGATCAGCGCCCGCCGGCCCCCGACGCGCATCGCCTCGATCCCGTCGGTCCCGGCGATGCCCTTGGCGAACCCGGGCACGACCTGCGCGAGTGAGAACCTCGCCGGGATGCCGCGGTTCCAAGACGAGTCGAACTGTTCCCCGTCGGCGTAGCGCACGCCGACGTAGTGGACCGTGACGATGTCGCCGGGTGCTGCTGGCGCCCCGTCTCCGACCACGAGGTCATCGACGGCGAGCTCTCGAGGCGGTGGCTCGTCGGGGACCGTCACCTGGGGCTGTTCGCCCAGACCGACCGCCTGCCGAGTGGGTTGGCTGCCGGTGTCGCCACGACCGCCGCCACCGTCGTTGCCGCAGCCGCCCAGCGCCACCGCGATCAGCGCGATCACTGACCACCACGTCGCCATGACCGGCAGAGGTTCCTCCTGGCGTCCCGCAGACCGCGAGGCTACCCGCGACTCGAGAGGCTCCTCGTCGGTCACATCGGGCGGCGTCGTGAACGATCCGCTTCGCGCGATCATCACGCGCCGGGTACCCGCCTCCGCGCACACCCGGAAGTGACCTGTGCCGTGCGCAGCGCGGCTGGCTGTCGCCCGGTCGAACACTACGCTGGCCGGTCATGACCGAACCCCCCGAGCCCGAGTACGACTACGGCGAGACGCTCGTCGTGCAGCACGTCGAGATGGCGGGGCCGAGCGCCCTGACCCAGGTCCTCGACGCCCGCGCGGCAACCCGACCGTGGCGGCTGGTTGATGTGTCGGCCGGCGCCCCGTTCCCCGACCTCGACGACGTGCGCGGGATCGTGGTCCTGGGCGGATCGATGGGCGTCCACGACACGGCGGACCACCCGTGGCTCGAAGGCGAGATCGCCGGGCTGCGAGCAGCTCTCAGACGGGGCGTGCCGCTGTTCGGCATCTGTCTGGGGGTGCAGCTGCTCGGCGCGATCCTGGGCGGCGAGGTCCGCGCACGCGGCGTTCCCGAGATCGGGTTCGTCCCGCTCGAGCGCACGGCAGAAGGCCGCGACGACCCGGTCTTCGCCGGCTGGCCCGACGGCGCGGCGACACTGTTCATCCACGACGACGAGGTGGTGCGTCTCCCGGATGGCGCGGTGGCGACGCTGACCGGCTCGGATGGCGTGGCGGCGTGGCGCGCGCCCGACGGTCTGTCCTACGGCGTCCAGTTCCATCCCGAGGTGGACGCGGCCCAGGTCGCGGCCTGGTGCAGCGAGCCCCGCAACCGCATCCGGTTCGAGCGCGCCGGGGTGGATCCTGACGCGCTGGCGGCCGAAGCGGACCGGCGCGAGCCGTACGTGCGCGCCGTGGGCCTCGCGCTCGTCGGGCGTTGGCTCGACGCGGTCGTTGGCCGTGACGACCCCGACCCCAGCCGCGGGCGCCGCGCACGGGCGTGACCGCACGCACTGGGCTCAGTGGCTCTCGACCTGGTCCCGCGGCGGACGTGGGTGGTCCCCGGCGGCGCGGCGTGCGGAGCTGCCGACCTGCACGAACCGTATGACGGTGACCAGCCCGACCCCACCGACCATGTTGCCCAGCGCCGCCCACGCGAACACCGCCAGCCAGTCGAGGTACGAGTAGGGCGCTCCGGCGATCAAGCCAGCGAACATCTCCAGCGACGCCACGATGCAGTGGTTGATCTCGGCGGCGGCGAGCAGGAACCCCGCCCCAGCCGACGCGACGATCTGCGCACCCCGCGACCGGGTCGACTCCACCATCCACGTCATGACGGTGATGATCATCCCCGCCAGCATCGCCATCGCGAACGACCGCCAGCCGATGCCCAGGTCCGCGAAGTGCTCGCCGAGTTTGATCGCGACCGGACGTAGTTGCGGGAAGCCGCTGATGACCAGGGCGGCCACGACCCACCCGCCGGCGAGGTTGAGCACCGCCGTGCCGGTCCACAGCCGCAGGATCGAG
>JALYHG010000270.1 GCA_030776725.1 Actinomycetota bacterium | reverse complement strand
GGCGCCTCCTCAACGTCGGGAACCACCCGCCCCCCGGACCGTGGGACGGTGGTCGCCCGATAGCATCGTCGAACATCCCCACCGAACCGCGAGGTTCCCCCTGATGCCGTTCAACCCGTTGCGCCGGAACCGCCCCGAGAGCGACCCGGGCGAGAGCACCGAGGGTCAGGGGGACGAGACCTCCAACCGTCGTACCGCCATCGTGCTGCTGACCGCGGCGATCCCGGTCCTGATCGGCCTGTACGCGGTCGCCCTGTTCTGGTCGCGGCCGATGTCCTACGGCGAGGAGGTCCGCCTCGACGAGTTCCTCACGATGGCGGCCTCCGGTCGGGTCCAGGATGCGGTGATCCTCGACCGCGACCGGCGGGTGCTCGGCGAGTCCGACCGCGGCAGGTTCTGGGTCTCGTTCGGCGAGACCGAGACCGCGACCCAGCGGGTGCTCGGCGCGCTCGAGGCGGGCGGCGTGCCGCACCGATTCGACCAGCAGTGGACCAAGGGCTTGATCGACCCGCTGACCGTGCTCCTGCCCGCGCTGCTGATCGTGGATGCGCTGGTGCTGGTGTTCCTCCTCGTCCGCGGCCGTGGGGACTCCCTGTTCGGTTTCGGGCGGTCCGGAGCGCGCCAGGTCGGCCTCGATGAGTCGAAGATCACCTTCAAAGATGTCGCCGGGCAGGAGGAGGCGATCGAGGAGCTCGCCGAGATCCGCGACTACCTGTCGGCGCCCGAACGGTTCCTGGCGATGGGCGCGACGGTGCCGAAGGGGATCCTGTTGGCAGGCCCGCCCGGGTGCGGCAAGACGCTGCTGGCTCGAGCGGTCGCCGGGGAGGCCGGCGTGCCATTCTACTCGATGTCGGGGGCGGGGTTCGTGGAGATGTTCGTCGGTGTCGGTTCCGCACGGATCCGTGACCTGTTCAAGACGGCCAAGGCCAACAGACCCTGCATCGTGTTCATCGACGAGCTCGACGCGGTCGGCCGTGGCCGGGTCGCCAGCTCTGTGATGGGACAGGACGAGCGCGAGACGACCCTCAACCAGCTGCTGGTCGAGATGGACGGCTTCGAGATGATGAGCGGCGTGGTCGTGCTGGCCGCCACCAACCGTCCCGACGTGCTCGACCCGGCGCTGCTACGTCCGGGCCGTTTCGACCGGCGCATCACGATCGAGCGTCCCGACGTGCGGGGCCGGCTCGGGATCTTGCAGATCCACGCCCGCGGCAAACCCCTGGCCGAGACCGCGGACCTCGAGGCGATCGCGAAGCGGACCCCGGGTTTCTCCGGCGCCGACCTGGCCAGCGTGGTCAACGAGGCGGCCTTGCTGGCGGCCCGCCACAACCACGACACGATCGGACAGGCGGAGCTGGTCGAGGCCGTCGAGCGGGTGGTCGCCGGCCCCGAACGCAGGACACGCATGCTCAGCGACCGCGACCGGCAGCTGATCGCTCACCACGAGGCCGGTCACGCGGTGATCTCCGCGGCGATGCGCGACACCAACGTGGTGCACAAGGTCTCGATCATCAGCCGCGGACACGCGGGCGGCTTGACCTGGTACGCGCCCGACGAGGAGCTGGCGTTCGCGTCGCGTTCGCAGCTGGAGGACCGCCTGGCCGTCCTCCTGGCAGGTCGCGCCGCCGAGGAGCTGTTCACCGGCGAACCGAGCAGCGGCGCCCAGAACGACCTCGAGCGTGCGACGGCGTTGGCCCGCAAGATGGTCACGGAACTGGGGATGGGTCGCACCGTGGGGCCGCTGTCGGTGACGGGGTTCAGCGACGACCGGTTCGACGGCCGCGTGGAAGAGGTGGGCACGAGCGTCAGCCGGGACGTCCAGCAGCTGCTCGCCGAAGCGCTCGATCGGGCGCGGACCCTCCTGGACCAGCACCACGACATGTGGAGTGAACTGGCAGCCAAGCTGGCTGTGGACGAGAGCCTCGAGGGACCGGAACTGGAGCTGTTCCTCGACGGCGTGCGGACACCCGGCCGAGACGCCAGGGCAGCTGCCAGCGGAACCGTCGGCGGCGAGCTGTCACGCGGGTGACCGGCGCCCCGTGCGCGACGCATCCGCGGCGCCCCGGCCCGGCGGTGTGCGCAGACTGTGGCCGCCACCTGTGCAGGGACTGCGTGGTCCCCACCGGTGTCGGCCTGAAGTGCCAACGGTGCACCGGCAGCGGCGGGCGTGGCGGCCACGTCCTGGGTACGCGTCGACGGGTCGTGCAGGCGATCGCCGGGGTCGCCGTCGTGGCGGCCGCGGTCGCCGCGGTCGTGTTCGCGGTCGACCGTCCTTCATCGACAACCGACCGCCAGGCACAGGCTGCCGGCGTGCGGGTCGACCACATCCCGGTGACGTTCGAGGGTGCGGGGGGCTTCACGCTCCACGGCGCCATGGATCTGCCCGAGGGGTTCGACGGCCCCCTTCCCGGGGTCGTGATCGTCCCCGGCTACGGCGACACCACCCGCGACGGTGTGGTCGGTGACGACGGTCCCGGCGACCTGCTGTACCTCGACCTCGGCGTGGCGTTGGCGCAGGAGGGCTTCGCCGTGCTGCGCTTCGACAAGCGCGGCTCCGGCGAGAGCACCCCGCTGACCGACGAGCTGCGGTTCGACCAGCGGGTCGAGGACGCCGTGCGCGCCGTCGCGTTCCTGCGCGACCAGCCGGACGTCGCTGACGACGCGATCTCGGTGGTCGGTCACGACGGCGGCGGAGTGATCGGCCTGCACATCGCCGACGGCGCGCTGGACCTGGACGGCCTCGTGCTGGTCAACGTCCCGGGCCGGCCGCTCAGCGAGGTGCTGATCGCCGAGTTCCGCCGCGCGGGGGACGAGATGCACGATGACGCGGCCGAGGAGCTGCAACGCGCCTTCCAGACGCTGCGTGAGACCGGTGAGGTGCCGCAGGTCAGCGACATGCTCCGGCCGGTGTTCAGCTGGACCCAACCCGGGTACCTGCGCGAGATCATCGACATCGACCCGGCCCAGGCGGCCACCCGGGTGGTCAGCCCGGTGCTGATCGTGCACGGCCAACGCGACGCGTCCATCACCGACGAGGACGTGCAGGCGCTGCGGGCGGGACTCACGGCCGCACCGGAGGTCGACGTGGTGCACCGGCCCGACGCCGACCACACCCTCCGGCTGGCGGGTGGAGGACGCCACGACGGGGCGCACGGTGACAGCGGGGCGCCCGCAGAGCGGTCGGCCCCCGGCGCGCGGGACCGTGCGGCCCTGGACGAGATCGTCCGCTGGCTGGTGGACGTGGCCGGTCGTGAGGCCCAGGCGCAGGACCGCAGCGACCGGGTCGACACCGCCGCCTGAGCGAGGTCCACCGGGCGGACCGCCGCCCTGCTGTCCGCGACCGCTATATGTTGGTTGCACTTACCGGTACATGTTCGCTGCACTTACCGGTATATGTCAGCTGCAGTTACCGCTACGTGTCATCTGCACTTACCGGGTCCCCGATTGGTGGTTATCGTCCGCCAGACTCCGGATGGGATGGGCACCGATGCGACACGTTCCCCGCATGTTGACGGTCTGGCCGGTCACGGTCGGCGTCCTGGTCCTGACCGCGCTACCGGCCTTCGCGCCACACGTCGCCCAACTTCACGCCGATCCGACGCGGGTCGAGCCAGGCGCCCAGGTGAGGGTGTGGGGACCCCGCGGCTACGCACCGGACAGCACGGTCGACATCCGTTTCGGCGCGCCCGACGGTCCGGTGCTGGGGACGTTCGAGACCGACTCACAGTTCTACGCGGCGTTCACGCCGGGCACCGTGACGATCCCGCAGGACGTCGAGCCGGGCGTCTACACGCTGTTCGCCACCCAGGAACTCAACGAGAAGACCGCCTACATCCGTGGCGTGCCGGCCAAGACGGTGATCCGGGTCAGCGCACCGGGGGTGGCCGCTCCCGTGGCCGATGCGCCGTTGTTCGAGGAGGGGTTCGGTCGGTTCCCCCTGGAACCGCGTCCCGCCGGGGTGGCCGTGCAGGACCAGACGGTCGGCTGGTGGCCGCTGGCCGCGATCGCCATCGGGGTCGCCGCCCTGGCGGTGGGTGCCGGCATGCTCGCCGGTCGGTTGGCCCGCAGGCGCAGCGAAGCGGCGCCACAGACCTCCGCGGAGTGAGGCCGGAGCGTCCAAGCACCGAGACGGGAGAACGGTCATGAGGGGACACGACGACGGGTCGCGGCCGATCGGCCGACGAGCCAAGACGACGGTCAGCCGGTGGTCCATCGCCGCGCTGGGAGCGGTGGTCGTGCTCGGTGCGAGCCCGGCCGGCGCCCAGGATCCTGCCCGCGTCACCCGGTCGGTGAACGCCACCGTCGACGACGTCGCCCCGACCAGGACCTACGCGGCGCCCTACGTCCTGGTCGACCCCGCCGACCCGCTGACGGTGGTGGCGGGGACGGTCGACATGCGCGCCAGGACGTGCCACCTGCTGCGCTCGCGCGACGGCGGGCAGACGTGGAGGCTGCTGGACGCATCGCCGTCGCCGCAGGACTACCCGTTCTGCTTCCACACCTCCGGCATGACCACCATGACCCCGATGGGGATGGGACGTGACGGGGCCATCTACATGGGCATGGTCGGTTGGGGTCCCCAGGACGAGGACGCGGGGCGGGACGCGGCCCACGCCGGTTCGCGCGGCAACCTCAGTGTCATCGTGTCACGGTCGGACGACCTCGGCGACAGCTGGCAGCCGGTGGTCGCGCACAACACCCGCGGCCTGGAGGGAGAGGACGTCCAGAACAACCGGCCGGTGTCGTCCCTGGCGGTGGACCGCACGACCGGCGACCAGGACCGGGTCTACGTCGGGTACGTGCAACGCCAGCCCAACGCCGACCCGGAGGTGCCCAACGAGCCGATGGTGGTCGCCTCGACCGACGGGGGCGAGACGTTCTCGCCGCCGGTCAGCGCCTTCGGTGACTTCGAGCGCGTCCTGTCCGCCGAGGAGTTCGACCTCGAGCAGGACCACACGATCGGGGTCTCGTTCAGCGCGGCCCCCCAACTCGCCGTCGCCGACGACGGGACCCTGTACGTGCTGTTCGGGGGCAGCGCCCCCCGCGGCAGCGACCTGGACGATGTCCTGCTGCTGGCGCGCTCGACCGACAACGGGCAGACGTTCACCGTGAACGAGATCGGGACGATGGGGCCTTCGTTCGCCTACCCGACCTTCGCGTGGAGCCCGGTCGGAGGCGAGCAGGGCACCCTGCACATGGTGTACGAGGACAAGCCCGACGGGCCGCTGGGCGACCGGGACGTCTACCACCGCCGGTCGACCGACGGTGGGGCGACGTTCAGCGCACCGCAGCAGCTCAACGACGACGCGGCCGAGCAGCTGGCCGGCCAGTACCAGGCGAGCGTCAGCGTCGCCCCCAACGGCCGCGTCGACGTCGCCTGGTGGGACTTCCGCAACGACCCCGGGCTGTTCGCGAACGACGTGTACGCGACCTGGTCGAACGACAACGGCGAGAGCTGGGCACCCAACGTCCGCGTCTCGGACCAGTCCATCGACCGCGACATCGGCACGTGGAGCAACGGCTTCGACATGCGCCAACCTCCCGGGATCGGCTCGGCCGACGACTACGCGGTGTTCGCCTGGGATGACACCCGGCTGGCCGACGCAGCCGGTCAGTCCCAGGACGTGTTCGCAGCGGCGGTGCAGTTCTCTCCCGTCGCCGTCGCGAACAACACGCTGCGGTACGTGATCGCGGGGCTGATCGGGTTGGCGCTGGGTGGCGCTGCGCTCCTGGTCGTCGGGAGCCGGATGCGCACCGGCCCGCAACCGCAGCAGCGCGAGCGCGTCCCGGCCGGCGTGTGACCGGCGACACGGCGTCGGGGCCAGGTGGAGGGGTGAGCGGATGACGGGGCACAGGGCCTTGGCCGGCCACGCGCGCCAGTGGCGCACGTCGAGGTGGATCGCGGTGGGCGTGGCCGGCCTGCTGGCCGGGGCCGGGCTGATCGGCGGCCACCCGGCCGTCGCCGGCGATGCACAGACAGGGGACCGGTCGGCGAGCCCCGCCGTCACGGCGGCGGTGCAGGTCACCGACAACCCTCGGCCGTCGCGGGCGCACTCGTCACCCCAGTTGGCCCGCAACCCCACCAACGGTGAGTTGGTGATCGTCGAGTCCGAGGTTCGCCACGACTTCGCATGCGTCGTGCGCATCTCCATCGACGACGGACGCAGCTGGTTCCCCGGCGGCGACATCCACGAGGACCCGTGGACACAGTGCTCGCAGAAGCCCATCAACGGGCCGTACGCAACGCTCACGTTCGACCCGGACGGTGTTCTGTACGTCGCCTTCTACGCCAACGACCCGGCCTACGCCGACGACGAGTTCCTTCCGCTGCACATCTTCCTGGCGCGGTCCGAGGACGGCGGGCGCACCTTCGAGACCAACTTCGTGTTCGAGGCGCCAGAGCCGGTCACCGAGAACCGTGGATTGCACAACAACGACCGCCCGATGGTCGCCGTCGACCACTCCCACCCGTCCAACGTCTACGTGGCATGGATGGGCCGGGGCGGCGAGGACGACGACAAACCCACCAAAGCGTTGGTCGCCGCATCGCGCGACGGAGGGCGGACCTTCGGCGAGCCGGTCGATGTCAGCGACGAGCGGGGCGCCTACCAGCCGCGTCCGGCGGTCGACCCCGACGGGACCCTCCACGTCATCTTCCCGATCGGCCTCGGCGCCGTCCCCGAGGGCACCGACCCCTTCCAGGTGGCCCGGACCGTCTACCACCGCCGTTCCACCGACGGCGGCCAGACCTGGTCCGAACCGGTGGAGGTCGACGCGGGCAACGCCGGGTTCTTCGGCGGCCGCAAGTACGTCCTGGCCGCCGACCAGAACGACGGCACGCTCTACGCGGCCTGGTACGCCCACGAGGACACGCACTTCGACCCGGCGGTGGAGGACGTCGACATCTTCCTGCGGTCGTCCACCGATGGCGGCCAGACCTGGAGCGACCGGGTCACGATCAACGACGACGCGGACGAGGACCGCCACATCAACCACTACAACCCGGGGATCTCGATCGCGCCGAACGGGCGGGTGGACGTCGCCTGGTACGACTTCCGCAACAGCCCGTACCCGGAACGCTTCCCCGACGAGTTCTCGCCGCCGTTCAACCACGACGGGTTCCAGGACGTCTACTACAGCTACTCCACGGACGGCGGCCAGACGTGGGCGCCGAACATGCGCATCACCGACCGGATCATCAACCGCGAGATCGGGGTGTGGTCCAACAACGTGCACAGCCACATGAGCGTCGGCATCGCCTCGAGCGACGACGGCGCGTACGTCGCCTGGCAGGACTCCCGCAACGGTGATCGTGACTCGCAGGCCGAAGACGTGTACTTCGCGACCGCGCGGCACGAGCGACCGGCCGGGGCGGCCGGGGCGGGCGCCCCCAACTGGGTGCTGTTCGCCGTCGGGGGCGCCGCCCTGGTCCTCGGGATGGGTCTGGCGATGCTGATCGCCTGGGCGGTCACACGCCGCGGCGGCGTGGCGACGGCGAACGCGCCCGACCGGGCGTGACCGCTGGGGAACACGAACCGGGCGTGACGACGACCGGCGGTGGCACTGGCGGTGGCGCTGGCGGTGGCCGCCGCCC
>JALYHG010000269.1 GCA_030776725.1 Actinomycetota bacterium | reverse complement strand
GGCCCGCGCCGTGGCCGCCGCCATCGACGCCGGCGACCTCCCCACGGCGCGCACGCGCGTCCGCGCTCTGGTCAGCCGTGATCCCGACGTGCTCGACGGCGACGGGCTGGTCCGCGCCACCGTCGAGTCGGTCGCGGAGAACACCTCCGACGCGGTCGTCGCGGTGCTGGCGTGGGCGGCGGTCGCAGGTCCGGCCGGGGTCGTCGCGCACCGGGCGGTCAACACCCTCGACGCGATGGTCGGGTACCGCGACGGTCGCTACGCCCGGTTCGGTTGGGCCGCCGCCCGCCTCGACGACGTGCTCAACGCCGTCCCCGCCCGGCTCACGGCCGTCCTCGCGGTGGCGCTGGCCCCCGCGGTCGGCGGCCATCCTCGCCGTGCCTGGCGGGTCCTGCGTCGCGACGGGCGCGTCCACGCCAGCCCCAACGCCGGCCCGGTCGAGGCCGCGTTCGCCGGCGCCCTCGAGGTCGTCGTCGGAGACGACGTGGTCGCCTACCACGGCCAGATGGTGGCCCGGCCTCGCATCGGAGACGGCACCACTCCGCGCGTCGCGGACGTCGACCGCGCCATCCGCCTGTCGCGCGCGGTGGGGGCGGTCGCCGCCGGCATCGCCGCTGCAGTGCTGGCGTGGACGGGCCAGCGGTGAGAGGCGCGCTGCTGGTGTGTGGGACCGGCTCCGATGTCGGTAAGAGCGTCGTCGTCGCAGGTCTGTGCCGCTGGCTGCACCGCCGGGGCGTGTCCGTCGCCCCGTTCAAGGCGCAGAACATGGCCCTCAACGCGGCGGTCACCGCCGACGGGGGCGAGATCGGCCGGGCCCAGGCCGCGCAGGCCGCCGCGGCACGGGTCCCGCCCGAGGCCGCGATGAACCCGATCCTGATCAAACCGACCGGGGAACGCCACAGTCAGGTCGTGGTGCTCGGCCGGCCGGCGTTCGACGTCGACGCGCGCTCCTACCGCCACCGCTGCGGCGAGCTCCTTCCGGTCGTGGTGCAGGCGTTGGCGGACCTGCGCACCCGGTTCGACGTGGTCGTCTGCGAGGGCGCCGGGAGCGCCGCCGAGATCAACCTCCGCGCCGGGGACCTGGCCAACCTGGGGCTGGCCCGGACAGGGGACCTGCCGGTCGTGGTCGTCGGCGACGTGGACCGTGGCGGGGTGTTCGCGGCGCTGCACGGCACGGTCGCGCTGCTTGACGCGGCCGACCAGGCGCACGTCGCCGGGTTCGTGATCAACCGGTTCCGGGGCGACCCCCGGGTGATCGCCCCCGGGCTCGAGCAGCTGCGTGGCCTGACCGGGCGCCCGGTCCTCGGGGTCCTGCCTCACCGCGACGGGCTGTGGCTCGACGTGGAGGACTCGCTCGCGCTCGACGCCGCCGGGTGGGACCGCACTGGCGGAACCCCGGGCGACCCCGACGGCCAGATCGACGTGGCGGTGGTCCGCCTGCCACGCATCAGCAACTTCACCGACGCCGACCCGCTCGCGGCCGAGCCAGGCGTCGCCGTCCGCTTCACCGCGAGCCCCGCGGTGGTGGCCCGCGCGGACCTGGTCGTCGTACCCGGGACCAAAGCCACGGTCGACGACCTGGCCTGGGTGCGGCGCACCGGCCTGGACCGGGTGTTGCGACAACGGGCCCGCGCCGGCCGCCCCGTCCTGGGTCTCTGCGGCGGGTACCAGCTGCTCGGCGACCGCATCGTCGACCACGTCGAGTCCGGGCGGGGGGAGGTGGCCGGCCTGGGTCTCCTCCCGGTCGACACGGTGTTCGCGCCCGACAAGGTCGTCGGCCGCCCCGCCGGGACCGCCCCGTTCCTGGGCGGCGTGGCGGTGGACGGCTACGAGATCCGCCACGGCCGCGTCACCGTCCACGGCGGCGAGCCGTTCCTGCGCCACACCGACGGCCGCGACGAGGGCTGCGTCGCCGGGGCCGTCGCCGGGACGTCCTGGCACGGTGCGCTGGAGTGCGACGCGTTCCGCCGCGCGCTGCTGGCCTGGGTCGCCGCCGCAACCGGGCGGACCTGGCGGCCGGGGACCCGCCCGTTCGCCGCCGTCCGCGAGGAACGCCTCGACCGCCTCGGCGACCTGATCGCCGACCACCTGGACACCACCGCCGTCGCCGAGCTGATCACCCACGGCGCACCACCCGGTCTCCCGGTCGTCCCCCCCGCCGGGGTGGCCCACACGGGGAGCCGCGCGTGACCACCACGATCGTGCTGCTGACGACAGCCGACACCGAGATCCTGGCGGTGGCCGAAGCGGTCCCGCACCTGCCAGCGGGGTTCCCGCAGGTCCGGGCGCTCAACCCCGCCCGCGCTCCGCAGGACGCGACCAGCCGGTGGATCGACGACGCGACCGCCGGTGCGGGCGTGGTGCTGGTCCGGCTGCTGGGTGGCCGGTCGGCGTTCCCTGAGCTGTTCGACCGGCTGCGGGAGCGCTGCGCCGACCGACGGATCCCGCTGCTGGCGTTCGGTGGCGAGGACGCCCCCGATGCAGACCTCACCGCCGCCTCGACCGCGCCGCCGTCGGTGGTCGCCGACGCCTTCGAGTACCTGCGGCTCGGTGGCGTCGAGAACACCGCGAACCTGCTCCGCTTCGTCGCCGACACGATCCTGTTGGAGGGGTTCGGCTTCGACCCGCCCCGGTCGGTCCCGCCGTTCGGGCTGTACCACCCGCACGCTCCCGACGACGCCGCCGCGGCCCGACGCTTGGATGCCGACCGACCCACGGTCGTGGTCGTCTTCTACCGTTCGCACCTGACCAGCGGGAACGTCGCGTTCGTCGACGCGCTCCTGGCGGCGATCGAGGAGCGCGGAGCCAACGCCGTCGGCCTGTACTGCTACTCGCTCCGCCCCGAACACGACGGGCAGGTGGCGGCGCTGGACCACCTGCGTGACGCCGGGGTGGTCCCCGACGCGCTGGTGCTGACCGTCCTGGCGATGGGTGGCTCGACGGGAGCAGATGCCGACGGCTGGGAGGTCCCCGCGCTCCGCGAGCTCGGCGTCCCCGTGGTGCAGGGGCTGGTCGCGACCGTCGACCGTCAACGCTGGTCGGACTCGGACGTCGGGCTGTCCCCGCTCGACACCGCCATGCAGATCGCTCTCCCCGAGTTCGACGGGCGGGTGGTCGGCGTGCCGTTCTCGTTCAAGGAGGAGGTCCCCGCCGGTCGTGCCACGGTCGGTGGCCCGGTCGTCACGTACGTCCCCGACCGTGAACGTGCCGGCCGCGTCGCCGGTCTGGCGGTCAACCACGCGCGGCTGCGGTGGGTGCGCAACGCCGACAAGAGGGTGGCGGTGGTGCTGTCCAACTACCCCACCCGCCACAGCCGGGTCGGGAACGGCGTCGGGCTGGACACCCCCGCGTCGACGGTGCGGATCCTGTCCGCCCTCGGCGACGCCGGGTACGACCTGGGCAACGTCGATGAGCGTCTCGTCCCACGTCGCTCAAGTCGCGCCAGCGGTCGCGACCAGATCACCGACGGCGACGCGCTGATCCACGCCCTGATCGACGCGGGAGGCTTCGACGAGGAGTTCCTCACGGAGGCTCAGCTAGCCCGCCTCGACGCCCACCTCGACGTCGACCGCTACACGCGTTGGTTCCACGACCTGCCTGTCGACCTGCAGTCGGCGGTGCAGGAGGCGTGGGGTCCGCCGCCCGGCGAACTGTTCGTCACGCCCGACGGTCGCCGACTGGCGGTCGCTGCGCTGCGCCTGGGCAACGTCGTGGTCGCCATCCAGCCGCCCCGCGGCTTCGGTGCCAACCCGGTCGCGATCTACCACGACCCGGCGTTGGCCCCCACCCACCACTACCTGGCGGTCTACTGGTGGCTCACCCGAGTGTTCGCCGCCGACGCGGTCGTGCACGTCGGCAAGCACGGCACGCTCGAGTGGCTGCCCGGCAAGGGAGTGGGCCTGTCCGCCGCCTGCGGCCCCGACGCCGCCCTCGGGGACACGCCGCTGTTCTACCCGTTCGTGGTCAACGACCCCGGGGAGGGCACCCAGGCCAAGCGCCGCGCGCACGCCACCATCGTCGACCATCTCGTCCCACCGCAGATGCGCGCCGAGACCTACGACGACCTGCGCCGCCTCGAGCAGCTCCTCGACGAGTACGCCGAGATCGAGCTGCTGGACCCGGACAAGCTCCCCGCTCTCCGGGCGCAGGTCTGGGAGCTGCTGCAGACCACCGACATCGCCCGTGACCTGGGCGCCGACCGCCCGCCGGATGCTGACGGGTTCGGCGACCTGATCACCCACGTCGACGGGTACCTGTGCGAGATCAAGGACCTGCAGGTCCGCGGCGGTCTACACGTCCTGGGAGCGCCGCCTCGAGGCGAGCAGCTGCGCGGGCTGGTCCGCGCGATCCTCCGCCTGCCTCACGGTGACGTGCCCGGGTTGCGGGCTGCGGTCGCAGCCGTCTACGACCTCGACGAACGGGCCTTGCTCGACGCGCCGGGTGAGCCGGTCGCCGCCGGCGTGGGCCGCGACGCGCTGGTGGCAGCCAGTCCGGGTCCCGGGCGGACCGGCAGCGACCTCCTCGACCGGCTCGAATCCCTCGTGGACGCGCTCCTGGACCGCCTCCACGCCAAGGACTGGGAGACCGCAGCCGTCGACGCGGTCGTCGTCGACGTGCTGGGACGAGCGGACGCCAGCGTGGCCGACGTGCTGCGCTTCACCTGCACCGAGGTGGTCCCGCGGGTGGTGGCCTGCCGCCGTGAGCTCGACGCCCTCCTGGCCGGGCTGGACGGCCACTACCTGGAAGCCGGCCCGTCGGGGTCGCCGACCCGCGGCCGGCTCGACGTGTTACCCACCGGGAAGAACTTCTACTCGGTCGACCCCAGATCCATCCCCTCGCGCCTGTCGTGGCAGGTCGGCCAGCGCCTGGCGTCCGACCTGCTGGCGCGGGCCGTGGCCGACGACGGGACGGTGCCCGAGACGGTCGGGATCGTGGTGTGGGGCACCGCGAACATGCGCACCCACGGCGACGACATCGCCGAGATCCTGTCGCTCCTCGGCGTCCGCCCGGTGTGGGATGACGAGACCCGCCGCGTGGTCGACCTGGAGGTGATCGACCTCGACGAGCTGGCCCGGCCCCGCATCGACGTCACCGTCCGGGTCAGCGGGTTCTTCCGCGACGCCTTCCCCAACCTGGTGTCGCTCCTGGACCGGGCCGTTCAGCTGGTCGCCAGCCTCGACGAGCCGGACGAGGACAACTTCGTGGCCAAGCACGCCCGCGCCGACCGTGCACGCCTGACCGCCGCCGGCGAGGGCGACGACCGGGCCTGGCGGCGGGCCACCACCCGGGTGTTCGGCGCGAAGCCCGGCGCGTACGGTGCGGGACTGCTGCCGCTGATCGACGCGCGCAACTGGCGCGACGTCTCCGACCTGGCCGAGGTGTACGCGGTGTGGGGAGGGTACGCGTACGGCGAGGGGCTCGACGGGGCACCCGCCCGCGACGACCTGGAGACGAACCTGTCGCGGGTCTCGGTGGCGGTGAAGAACATCGACACGCGCGAGCACGACATCCTCGACTCCGACGACTACTTCCAGGAGCACGGCGGCATGGTGGCGACGATCCGGGCGCTGACCGGCGTCGCGCCGCGGGCCTACATCGGTGACGGCACCGACCCGGCGCGTCCCGCGACGCGGTCGTTGCAGCAGGAGACCAACCGGATCTTCCGCGCGCGGGTCGCCAACCCCCGCTGGATCGCGGCGATGATGCGTCACGGCTACAAGGGCGCGTTCGAACTCGCGGCGACCGTCGACTACCTGTTCGGCTACGACGCCACCGCCGGAGTGGTCCACGACTGGATGTACGAGACGGTCGCGGCCCGCTACGTGTTCGACGCCGACACCCGGGCCTTCCTCGAACGGTCCAACCCCTGGGCGCTGCGGGCCATGACCGAGCGGCTGCTGGAGGCCGCGGACCGACGTCTGTGGGCACAGCCACGTGAGGACACGCTCGCGCAGCTGCGCGCCGCCTACCTGGCGTGCGACGCCGGGCTCGAGGACCGCACCGAGGAGACCCCGTGACCACCGCCGTGCACGCCCCGTTCCCGTTCTCCGCGGTGGTCGGCCAGGACGACCTCAAGCTGGCCCTGCTGCTGAACGCCGTGGACCCCGCGATCGGCGGGGTCCTGGTCCGCGGCCACAAGGGCACGGCCAAGTCCACCGCGGTCCGGGCACTGGCGGCGCTGCTCCCACCCGTCGAGCAGGTCGACGGCTGTCCGTACTCCTGCGACCCGGCCGCGCCGTTCCCGACCTGCCCCGCCGGTCCGCACGCCGCCGGAGCCGACGTGACGGTGGTCGCCGCGCGGCTGGTGGAGCTCCCGGTCGGCGCCACCGAGGACCGCGTCGCCGGCTCGATCGACCTGGAGCGGGCCCTGGCCGCCGGCGCCCGCGCGTTCGAGCCCGGCCTCCTGGCCGCCGCCAACCGGGGCATCCTCTACGTCGATGAGGTCAACCTCCTGAGCGACCACCTGGTCGACCTCCTCCTGGACGCCGCGGCCATGGGCGTCGCGCACGTCGAACGCGAGGGGATCTCGGTGCGTCACGCCGCCCGGTTCCTCCTGGTGGGGACGATGAACCCCGAGGAGGGCGAGCTCCGCCCCCAGCTGCTGGACCGCTTCGGCCTCGCCGTCGAGGTCACCGCCCCCCGCGACCCGGGGGCACGGTCGGAGGTGGTCCGCCGCCGCCTGTCCTACGAGGCGGACCCGGTCGGGTTCGCGCGCCGCTACGACCGCCATGAGGCCGCGACGGCACGTCGGGTGGTCGCCGCCCGGAAGCTGCTCGGGGCGGTGACCCTCCCGGAGCGTGAGCTGGACCGGGCGGTCCGGGTGTGCGCCGCGTTCGACGTCGACGGGCTCCGCGCCGACATCGTCGTGGCCAAGGCAGCTCGGGCGATCGCCGCGTGGGAGAGCCGCGGCGAGGTCAACCGCGACGACGTCCGCCGCGCCGCGCTGCTGGCGTTGCCCCACCGTCGGCGCCGACAGCCGTTCGAGGCCCCCGACCTCGACGAGGACGCGTTGGACCGGGCGCTGGACGGTGGCGACG